>NZ_JBEOVN010000009.1:0-80218 GCF_040295565.1 Streptomyces sp. NPDC002785
CTGGGCGCGTGCAGCTGCAAGGCGGAGGATTGAGCCAACGCGGAGCGTTGGTGATTGACGACAACGCGGCAGATGCGCGTGCCCAGCCCCGCGACGCTGCCCCCCATTTGCCGGTCGGTCTAAGGGTGCTCTCCACCCCTGTCGCCCAGTCGCATGGCCCGGCTGTCGGCGATCCGTTTCACATCCCGCAGGGACTCGGTCAGCCGACTGGCGAGGGAATGGAGTTCGACGTTCCCGGTCGTGCGGTCCGCCAGGAGTGCGGCGGCGTGGCCGAGCAGGTCCTCCGCCATGCCGAGCTGCACGACCTCGATGGTGTCCGCGACCCGCGACACATGGCCTGACCCGTCCGTCAGGACGTAGCAGGGCTTGCCCTGCTCCCCCGTCCATGGCAGAAGCCGGAAGTGTCCGGGCTCACGCTCCTCCACGCTCATGCCACTGCCCCCACTCGTCGCAGGAGCCGGGGGTCGATGTCCACCCCGTGCACGGCGATCCGCAGCTCGCCCTGCCGAACGCGTCGCCGCCGCACCTCGGTCACCCATCGCTCGTGCGCCTCGATGTACGGGCGGACCAGCGGACTGTCCTCCCCACGCGGCGGGCGCTCCCCGGTGCGGTGAACCGTGGGACCGGCCACGTACGCGCAGGAGTACGGATAGACGTGTACGGGAAGCGAGGTAGGCCGGCCCCGCATCCCAGGCCGGAGCCTAAGCCGTACCAACCGCATCAGCGGCTCGGCGAGTCGGTGGACCAGATGTCTCATGTCGGCGCGCTCTCCCTCTGCTACCCCCACGAACGGATGCGTTCTGTGGCGAACTCATCACAGAGTGGGGTCGCGCGTGGCTACGCTCCAGAGGTTCGGGCTTGACAGCCCGCCGGTCAGACAAGGGAGTTGGGGCTGCATGGCGATGAACCGGAAGCCGCGTACGCCGAGGGAGAAGTACGGGGAGGAGCTGAGGCTACGGCGGACGGCGGCGGGGCTGACCCAGGAGGCACTGGGCGATCAGGTGGTGTGCTCGCCGACGCTGATCAGTCATTACGAGGCGGGGCGGCGGCTGCCGAACCCTGATGACGCACAGCGGGTCGACCGCGCACTCCAGACGGACGGATTCTTCGCCCGGTGGCTGGAGGACCTGGAGACGAAGTATGCCGATCACTTCGCCGTGATGGCGGAGTTGGAGCGGCAGGCCACACTGATCCAGCAGTTCGCGCTCTCTCTGGTGCCCGGCCTGCTCCAGACGGACGGCTACGCGCGTGCGCTCTTCCGCGCGTACCGGCCGAACCACCGGCAGGAGGACCTTGACAGAGACGTCGTCATCCGGACCGAGCGTGCCCACATCCTCGACGGCCCGTTGAACCCTGTCCTGTGGACCATGCTGGACGAGGCCGTGCTCAGGCGTCAGGTCGGTGGGCCGCAGGTCATGGCGGAACAGCTGCGCAAGATCGCGGACATGGCCGAGGCCGGGCGACTGCGGCTGCATGTGCTGCCGTTCGGTGTGGGGGCGCACTCGCTTCAGGAGAGCCTGCTGTCGCTGATGGGCTTCGAGGACGCCGGACCTGTGGCTTATGTCGAGGGCTTCTTGACAGGGCATCTGATGGACGATCCGGCTCTGGTGAAGGCCAGCAGGACGGCCTACGATCTTGCCTTGAGCGATGCGATGTCGCACCAGGAATCAGTGGCCCTTGTGCGGGCAGCAGCGGAGGAACATGAACATGGTCAGCGGTAAGCACAGCGTCTCCGACTCGTCCACACTCACCGGATGGTTCAAGTCCAGCTACAGCGGTGGCGGTCAGGGCGAGTGCCTTGAGGTCGCCGACGGCTACGCCGAGGTCCCCGTCCGCGACAGCAAGACACCGAGCGGCCCCGCGCTCGTCTTCTCCGCCGACGGCTGGTCGTCGTTCGTCACGGCGGTCAAGGGCGACCACATCGCGGTCTGACGCGCTCCGTGCCTCGCAACCGATCGACCTGGGCGAACGGGTGCGAGGCATTGTCACGCTCCCCCGAGAAACCCTTCACGCACGGACGGATCGCATAGCAACTCCAACACATCGTCCTCGCCGTCGAAAAGGCTCTCGGCGACAGGGAGGGCGGACTGGTGGAACATCGCGGCCAGTACATCCGCCAACGGGCGGTCCCAGGCGATGCGGACCACGTCCCGCGCCTTGTTGTACTGCCTCTTGTGCGTGGCATTCCGCCACTGGGTGAGAAAAAGGCCCGCAGTCCGGTATGCATCAAGACGCCCCTTGAGCAGTGAGCCACGGTTGAGCCCGAACACATCGATGCTGGCGGTTCCTTGAGGACTCAGCGCCTCGTACCGCCCCACGCCCAGGATCAAGTGAAGGTGCTCCAGCGGGTCCTCGATCGTCGGATCCAGAAGCAGCGGGCGCCCGCCCTCATCGCGCGGAAAGATGTGCCGCTTGTAATGGCTGTTGCAGAGAGAACAGGCCAGCAGGTGGTTCGGCCACGCGAACGTGCGTAACGGAGCCAGGGTGAGCGGCTCGAAGTGGTCGATGTCCGTGCCCTGGTTGTCGCCGCAGTACATGCAGCGCTCATGTCCGGGCGCCATCTGTACCAGTACGGATATGAGGGCCGGGTGGACGTGTCGGCGCACGGTGGTGTGATTCCAGAGATAGCGGGCCTTGTCAGTCGGCCTCTCGGCCTCCCGGATGTCATCGGTGTGCGCGTCCATGCGAGTGACCGTGTCCGGCGACAGGCCGAGACGCTGAAGACGGATCACTCCTGCCCCTCACCCTCGTCGTCGGCGAGGTCCTTGAGACGGGCGGACATCTCGTCAAGGCGGGCTGTGGGAGAGCTGGTGAGCAGGCGCTTGAGTTCGCGGTGCCGGTCGAGTGCGTCGTCGTCCGCGCGCCCGCGCAGGATGTCCATCTCCAGGGCCACCAGTTCGCCGCGCTTCCGCTCCGCCTGCTCGGAGTACGGGGTGTCCAGCCCGAAGAGGTCGGAGAGGACCGCGTCGTCACCACTGCCGTAGACCACACGCTCATGCAAGTCCTCGGAAACGACCTCAGGCACGGCACACTCGTCCACGCCCGGCAGGCGGATCAGACCACCAGGGTCGGCGGCCTGGCAAATGTAGGGGCTGTGGGTCGTAACGATGAACTGGATGTGAGGAAAGTGCGAGGTCAGCCACGGCCCGATGCGCCGCTGCCAGGAAACGTGGAGGTGGGCGTCGATCTCGTCAATCATCACGACGCCCGGTACGTGGAGGGGACTCGGCCCGTCTCCATTCGCAGCGAACGCCTCGTCGCCGAAGGCGTCGTGGATCTGCTTCAACAGATCCACCACCAGCGCCGCCACGGTACGGAATCCGTCACTCATCTCCCGCAAAGGGAACCGGTGTCCGTCGCGTGTGACCCACAGCCCCTCGGAGTCCACCTCCTCGACGCGGTATCCGTCCGGGAGGAGCCCGTCTCCCAGGATGGAGAGCGCCGCCTCCTTGAGAGCCGCAGCGCCCTCCCGGCCTTCGAGCGCACGCAGATGCTGCTCGATCAGCCAGGCGACCCCTTCGGCCAGTGAGGCGTCCTCGTGGAATAGGCTCGCCTGCCGGGCCACCGGCCCCGAGGCCAGCATCAGCCGCTGCACCTCACCCGAGCCTCCCGCCATCCGTCGGAACGGCCCGTACGCGGCGCAGAACCAGCCCACCGGGTTGTCTGCCCACGGTCCGCGGTGGGCGGGGCTGGCACTCCTGAGCCCCGGAGCGTCCCTGATGTCGGTCAGCGTTGGCTGAGCGCTCCTGCGTCCCCCGACGCCTTCGGCAGGGGCGACCCATGTCAGTCCCATCTGGAATTTGTTCTGGGTGCGCCCGGGGGCCGTGAACTTGTCGAAGGTCGTATCGGCGACAACCTCCGCACTGGCAGTGCCAAAGTCCTCCCCGCGCGTGATCCAGTTCTCGAAGCTCTGGACCAGGCCACGGGTCGGCACCGGCCCGCTCAGCGCCAGAGCCAGCGCCCGCAACAGGGTCGTCTTGCCCGCGCCGTTACGGCCTGCAAGAACCGTCCAGCCGGCGTGCGAGCCGTCCGGGCGAGTCAGTGTCAGGTCGACAATGCGCGGAAAGTGGAACGACTTGATGTTCTCGACGTACACGCGGGAGACGTACATGAATGACGGTTCCGTCCGGTGCGGGAGAGGGGGACTATTCCTGTTCCGCGTCGGCCGGGACCTCGCCGCCCAGCGCCTCGGCGATCGCGGCGAATTCGCTGAGCGCGGCCTGCAGGTCCGGGACGATCTCGGCGGCGATCACCTCGGGCGGAAACGCCGACCATCAATGAAGACGCGCTGGGCGGATCACATCGGGAGCTTGATCCCAGGTCAAGATGACCGAGTTCACAGAACATCACGAGACGTTATGGCCAGGCTCTTCCGCCGCCGGAACCAAGGACATCTTCACCAGTTCTCCGGCCCTGCTGAGCAAGAGATCGGGGACGTCTTCCTCGTAGAAGCGGATCTGCCCGATCACCCCCTCGGTGCCGGAGTTCCAGGCGAGCCGCTCCACCAGCGAGTCAAGCTCCGGAATGAGTTCGGCGTGCACCTCCTGGCGTGCCGTCAGGGACCAGCCGTCAGCCGTCCCGGCCAACTCACCGACCTGAACGCCGCCGATGCGCGCAGCGGGCCCGCGCGCCGCCAGCAGGGGATACGTGCCGGTCGGGGCATCCTCTCCGTCCTCGATACCGAGGTGCCATCGCAGATCGGCGAGCACGGCGCCCGGTGCGGAGGCCCGGATGTCCAAGGCGAAGTCCACGACGTACACGTCACTCATATCGACAGCCTAACCCGGCATGACTGGGAGCCGATGGACCTGCACATGCCCTTGCCGCCCCGACGTCCCGCCCCTCAAGCCGAGCTGGGGCACGCTGTCGGAGTTTTCGGAGAGTGGCATCCGAACGGCGCACTCGCCGCTGAGCAGGTCTTCGCCGCGTACGGGTTCACCATGTTGGTGGTTCGCCGGTAAGCCGAGGCCGACAGGCCCACGCGGAATCGGCGCAAGGCCGAGGAATGAACTCTTCGGTGATCGAGTCACCGGACTCGCTCCGTCCTCGCTCAAGAAGACGTGCCCCTGCGCCGCCCCAAAGCGCCATGCTTTGGGGCGGCCGAGAAGCGGGGCGGGACTTCGCGAGACGGTCCCGACAGCACGAAACGGGGCCCGGTCAAAAGACCGGACCCCCCTCGCTTTCCCCCCGTCAGGGCTTCCCGATTCCCCCCGGATCCCTCCCCGGAAGCGCCCGACGAGAGATACGACTCGACAGAGTGCCGAACGGTTGCACGCCTTGACGATCTCTTTACCCTGGTGGCAAAAAGCCTTCTCAGCAGGCGTGTCCGGCGTACCGGGACGCGACCTCCGCCAGGACTTCCGCGCCGTCGCGGGCCCAGAGGTCCTCGTTGAAGATCTCCACCTCGATGGGGCCGTCGAAGCCGGTGGCCTCGACCATCGAACGGAACGCGCGGAAGTCCACAGCCCCGTCGCCGAGTTGGCCCCGGCCGACCAGGACGCCCGCCGGAAGCGGGGTGATCCAGTCCGCCAGCTGGAAGGAGTGGATACGGCCGCCCACCCCGGCCCTCGCGATCTGGGCGGGCGCCTGGTCGTCCCACCAGATGTGGTACGTGTCGACGACCACCCCGACCTGGTCGGCGGGGAAGTGTTCCGCGATGTCCAGGGCCTGGGACAGGGTGGAGACGACGCAGCGGTCCGAGGCGAACATCGGGTGCAGCGGTTCGATCGCGAGACGTACGCCGCGCTCGGCCGCGTACGGGGCCAACTCGGCCAGGGCGTCCGCGATGCGTTCCCTGGCGCCGTGCAGGTCCTTGCTGCCCGCCGGGAGCCCGCCGGAGACAAGGACCAGGGTGTCGGTGGACAGGGCCGCCGCCTCGTCGAGTGCGGCACGGTTGTCGTCCAGGGCGCGGGCCCGTTCCGCCGGGTCGAGGGCGGTGAAGAAGCCACCACGGCAGAGGCTGGTGACGGTCAGTCCGGAGTCGGCGAGCAGTCGGGCGGTGCGCTCGATGCCGTACTCCTGGACGGGGGCCCGCCACAGGCCGACCTTGTCGACGCCCGCCTTGACGCAGCCCTCCGCCAGCTCGGGCAGCGACCACTGCTTGATGGTCTCCTGGTTGATGGAGAGACGGCCGTCGCTCATCGGGTGCCTCCGTTGACCGTGAGCAGGGCGCGCATCCGGGACTCGGCCAGCTCCGGGTCGGGGAACAGGCCCAGTCGGTCCGCGAGTTCGTACGCCTTTGCCAGATGCGGCAGCGAGCGTGCGGACTGGAGGCCGCCGACCATGGTGAAGTGGTCCTGGTGGCCGGCCAGCCAGGCGAGGAGGACCACGCCCGTCTTGTAGAAGCGGGTGGGCGTCTGGAAGAGGTGACGGGACAACTCGACCGTGGGGTCGAGGAGGTCGCGGAAGCCCTGGACGTCACCGGTGTCCAGGACGCGTACCGCGTGCGCGGCCAGCGGGCCCAGCGGGTCGAAGATGCCGAGCAGGGCGTGGCTGAAGCCCCGGTCGTCGCCCGCGATCAGCTCGGGGTAGTTGAAGTCGTCGCCGGTGTAGCAGCGGACCCCGCCGGGGAGGCGGCGGCGGACGTCGATCTCGCGTTCGGCGTCCAGGAGCGAGATCTTGATGCCGTCGACCTTGTCCGGGTGCTCGGCGATGACCTTCAGGAAGGTGTCGGTGGCGGCGTCGAGATCCGAGGAGCCCCAGTAGCCCTCCAGCGCCGGGTCGAACATCGGGCCGAGCCAGTGCAGGACGACCGGCTCCGAGGCCTGGCGCAGGAGGTGCGCGTAGGTCTCCAGGTAGTCCTCGGGGCCCTTTGCCGCGGCGGCCAGCGCGCGGGAGGCCATCAGGATGGCCTGGGCGCCGCTCTCCTCGACGAGGGTGAGCTGTTCCTCGTACGCGGCCCGCACCTCCGCGAGCGAGGCGGGTTTGGCGGGGAGCTGGTCGGTGCCCACGCCGCAGGCGATGCTGCCGTCGACGGCCTTCGCCTCGGCGGCGGAGCGGCGGATCAGTTCGGCCGCGCCCGCCCAGTCCAGGCCCATGCCGCGCTGGGCGGTGTCCATGGCTTCGGCGACGCCGAGGCCGTGCGACCAGAGGTGGCGGCGGAAGGCCAGGGTGGCGTCCCAGTCGACGGCCGCGGGGTCGTCGGGGCTGATGTCGGCGTACGGGTCGGCGACGACATGGGCGGCGGAGAAGACCGTACGGGAAGCGAGCGGGGTACCGGCCGGCGCGAGGTCGAGCGGGGTGGTGCGGGGTTCGTACGGGCCCTGCGGGAGGTGGATGGTCACTCAGATCAGCTCCGATGCGCCGTACGCGAGGTGGACCGTCACAGCGTCAGCTCCGGTACGTCGAAGCGGCGGCCCTCGGCGGAGGACTTCAGGCCCAGCTCGGCGAGCTGCACGCCACGGGCACCGGCCATCAGGTCCCAGGTGTACGGCTCGTCGAGCACGATGTGGCGCAGGAAGAGCTCCCACTGGGCCTTGAAGCCGTTGTCGAAGACGGCATTGTCGGGGACTTCCTGCCACTGGTCGCGGAACGACTCGGTGACCGGGAGGTCGGGGTTCCAGACCGGCTTGGGGGTGGCCGAGCGGTGCTGGACACGGCAGTTACGGAGTCCGGCGACGGCGGAGCCGTGGGTTCCGTCGACCTGGAACTCGACGAGCTCGTCGCGGTTGACACGTACCGTCCAGGAGGAGTTGATCTGCGCGACGGCGCCGCCCTCCAGCTGGAAGATGCCGTACGCGGCGTCGTCGGCGGTGGCGGCGTACGGCTTGCCTCGCTCGTCCCAGCGCTGCGGGATGT
This sequence comes from Streptomyces sp. NPDC002785, assembly GCF_040295565.1. NCBI lineage: Bacteria > Bacillati > Actinomycetota > Actinomycetes > Kitasatosporales > Streptomycetaceae > Streptomyces > Streptomyces sp. NPDC002785. Next base: position 7,798 of record NZ_JBEOVN010000009.1, read on the forward strand.
GCGTCTGGACGTGCGCCTGGACGGTGGAGACCCGGCCGAACAGCTCGTGGAGCACGTACTCCCAGTGCGGGAACATGTCGACGACGATGCCGCCGCCGTCCTCGGCGCGGTAGTTCCAGGACGGGCGCTGGGCCTCCTGCCAGTCGCCCTCGAAGACCCAGTAGCCGAACTCGCCGCGTACGGAGAGGATCTCGCCGAAGAAGCCGCCGTCGATGAGGCGCTTCAGCTTCAGCAGACCCGGCAGGAAGATCTTGTCCTGGACGACGCCGTGCTTGATCCCGGCGTCGCGGGCCAGTCGGGCCAGCTCCAGGGCGCCCTCGACGTCCGTGGCGGTGGGCTTCTCGGTGTAGATGTGCTTGCCCGCGGCGATCGCCTTCTTGATCGCCTCGACGCGGGCAGAGGTGACCTGGGCGTCGAAGTAGATGTCGATGGTGTCGTCCGCGAGGACCGCGTCGAGGTCGGTCGACCACTCGGTCAGACCGTGCCGCGCGGCGAGCTCCTCCAGGGCGTGGGCGCGGCGGCCGACCAGAACGGGCTCGGGCCACAGCATGTCGCCGTCGCCGAGATCGAGGCCGCCCTGCTCGCGGATCGCGAGGATCGAGCGCACCAGGTGCTGCCGGTATCCCATGCGACCCGTGACGCCGTTCATGGCGATGCGCACTGTCCTGCGTGTCACGAAAGTTCCTCCGTACATCCGTAGCAAGCGCTTTCTATCGGTGATGACGCTAGCCTGCCGACAGCGGCCCGGACAAGAGGGGGCACGCGGTCGGTCATACTCCTCTCCCACTCCTCGTCACTCCTCGGAGGAAAGCGATGACAGTCACCCTGGCGGATGTGGCGGCCCGCGCCCGGGTGTCCTCGGCCACCGTCTCCCGCGTGCTGAACGGCAACTACCCGGTGGCCGCATCCACCCGGGAACGGGTCCTGCGCGCGGTGGACGACCTGGACTATGTGCTCAACGGGCCCGCGAGTTCACTCGCGGCGGCCACGTCCGACCTGATCGGCATCCTGGTCAACGACATCGCCGACCCGTTCTTCGGGATCATGGCGGGGGCGGCGCAGACCGAGATCGGCGGGCCCGGGGACGGTTCGGGCCGGGCGGGCGGCGAGAAGCTCGCCGTCGTCTGCAACACCGGCGGCTCCCCCGAGCGCGAACTCACCTATCTCACCCTGCTCCAGCGCCAGCGCGCCGCGGCCGTCGTGCTGACCGGTGGCGCCGTGGAGGACCCGGCGCACCAGGCGGCGACGTCCGCCAAGCTGGCGAAGCTCGCGGACGCGGGCACCCGGGTGGTGCTGTGCGGCCGGCCCCCGCTGCCGGACAGCGAGGCGATCGTGGCGGCGCTGGCCTTCGACAACCGGGGCGGGGGGCGTCGCCTCACCGAGCATCTGCTCTCGCTCGGCCACCGGCGGATCGGCTACGTCGCGGGCCCGCTGGAGCGGACGACGACCCGCCACCGCCTCGAGGGCCACCGCGACGCGATGAATGCGGCGGGCCTCGTCGGCGACGAGGAGCGCCTCACGGTCCACGGCCCCTACGACCGCCGTTCCGGCTACGACGCCACCCTCGAACTCCTGTGCCGCGAACCGGAGATGACGGCCGTCGTCGCCGCCAACGACACGGTGGCACTGGGCGCGAGTGCGGCGATCCGGGACCGTGGTCTTCGCATCCCCGAGGACATCTCGGTGGCGGGCTTCGACGATCTGCCGTTCTCGGTGGACGCGGTTCCGGCGCTGACGACCGTACGTCTGCCGCTCTTCGAGGCGGGCGCGCGGGCGGGCCGGCTGGCGATGGGCAAGGAGACACCGCCGCCGGGAGGCATCGCGACGATCGCGGCTGAGCTGATGGTGCGGGGGTCGACGGCGCCGCCGCGGGGGCAGTAGGCCGTGTCCGCAGGGCGCCCGGGTGGGTCCGGCGCGCTCCGCTCGCGGGTACGTCCGGGTGTGGCCGCTTCGGGCCCTGGCTCCGGCCTCCGACCGGGGGCGTGCGGGCCCGTGCCGGTTCCCGTTCGGGCCACGGGCAGAAAGATGGGGGCGTTGCCCCCATGTCCTCGGAAGGCGTCGCCGGAAGTATGGGGCGTGGCGGACCGGTGGTGCCGGCGCCGGACCGAGGAGGTGCGATGGCGGAGATTCATGCGGGCGGCGGCGAACGGCTGGGCGCCCCTTCCGCGTCACGTCCGGCCGCGGCAGCGGGTTCCTCCGCCGATGCGGTCGGCCTGCTGGAAGCCGAGCGGCCGGCGGCGGACGGGGCCTTTTGGGCCGACGGTCCCTGGTGGCGGCCGGCGCTGACCGGTGACGCGCTGCCCGAACGTGCTCCGGACTGGGCGGTGTTCGTCCAGGACGCGATTTCCGCCGCGCCCGAGCAGACGGTGATCGGCGACCGGGAGGGCCTGCCGGGGCTGAGCGGATTCGAAGGTGTCCTCGCCCCGTTCACCGCCTGCGCGACGCGGCGGATGCAGGACGGTCTGCCGCGGCGGCTGAGCCGGTTCGTCGACCTGGACGCCGTACACGACGACTTCGAGCGCCACCTGTCCCGGCGGCTCGCGCGGCTCGCCGCCCGGACCCTGGTCCTGGAGCTGCACATGGCGCGACGGGACGGGCGGCTGGCCGGGGACGGTCCCCAGGACCGGTTCACCGACTTCCTGCGGCTGACCGGCGCCCGATCCGGACTGACCGCGCTCTGCACCACGTACCCCGTACTGGCCCGGATCCTGGCACGTACCGCGCTCGACGCCGCCGCCGCGCTGACCGAGATGCTGGTCCGGTTCGCCGCGGACCGGCCGGTGCTGCCGGGCGTCCACGCGTCCCGGGGTGAAGAGGCCTGGGACGGCCGGCTGGTGGGGGTCGAGCCCGGTGCCGGGGACGGCCACCGGGGCGGGCGGACCGTGATGCTGCTCCGGTTCGAGGACGGCGCCCGGCTGGTCTACAAGCCGCGCCCGCTCGCCGCCCACGGGCACTTCAACGAACTGGTCCAGTGGTTCAACGCGCTGCCCGGCACTCCCGGACTCCGTACGCTCGCCCTGCTGGACCGGGGCCCGTACGGCTGGGTGGAGTTCGTCGCGGAACGGCCCTGCCGCTCGGCCCGTCAGGTCGAGACCTTCTACCGGCGCCAGGGCGCACTACTGGCCCTACTGCATGCGCTGGACGGCACCGACCTGCACCACGAGAACCTGATCGCGGACGGGGAGTACCCGGTACTCGTCGACGTCGAGACGCTGTTCCACCCGCCGCTGCCCACCGCGGGTTCGGACGATCCGGCGGCCCGCGCCCTGCACGACTCGGTGCACCGGGTGGGACTGCTGCCGCAGCTGCTCGTCGGGGACGAGACGGCGCTCGACATGTCCGGGATCGGCGGTGGACAGGCGGCCGACTCCCCGGTGCGCAGCGTCGACTGGGCCGACGCGGGGACCGACCGGATGCGGCTGGTGCGCCGGACGGCCCGGTTCGGCGGGTCGGCGAACCGGCCCCGGCTGACCAAAACGCCCGCCGACCCGTCCGCCTTCACCCGCGCACTGTGCGCCGGATTCCGCGCCGGATACACCGCGATCAAGGAGGCCCGCGCCGAACTCATCCGCACCGGCGGGCTGTTGGACCGGTTCGCGCACGACGAGGTGCGGGTGGTGGCGCGGCCCACCTGGATCTACGCATCGCTCCTGGACGAGTCCACGCACCCGGACCTGATGAAGGACGCCGCCGAACGGCACGAGGTGCTCGCGCTGCTGGGCACCGACACCCTGGGAGCCGCCGCGCTGCCCGGCCTCCTGGACGAGGAGATCGCCCAGCTCTGGTCGGGCGACGTGCCCCTGTTCACCGCCCTGCCCGAACGCACCGACCTGTGGAGCGGGACCGGCCGGCTGCTGCCCGGCACGCTCACTCGGACGGGGCTGTCCCTGGCCCGGGCGAAGCTGGCGGCCATGGACACGGTGGACCGCCAGGACCAGGAACGGATCATCCGCGCCGCGATGGTGACCACCTCGCGCGAGCCCGCCCACGAGTCCCGTCCCGGCCCGCGCCGGGTCCGTACGGCCGCGACCGCACCGGAGCCGGAGCAACTGCTCGCGGCGGCCCGGTCGGTCGGGGACGAGCTGGTGTCCCAGGCCTACTCCGGGCCCACCCGGCTGAACTGGATCGGCCTGGAGCTGCTCGACGAGCACTACTGGCGGCTGGGACCGATGGCCGCCGACCTGGCGGGCGGCTACACCGGCACAGCGTTCTTCCTCGCCCAGCTCGCCGCGCTCACCGGGGCGGACCGGTACGCCACGACTGCCCGGGACGCGCTGGCGCCCCTCGCCGGGCTGCTGGACGTGCTGCACTCACGCCCGGACGATCTGGGCCCGGTGGGCTCGGGTGCGTTCGCCGGGCTCGGCGGGATCGCGTACGCACTGGCCCAGGTCGCGGACACGCTGGACGACCCGCGCCTCGGTGAACTGGTGCTGCCCGCACTGCGGTTGACCGGTGCGGCAGCCGTCGCCGAGAGCGAGTACGGAGTGCGCGGGGGTACGGCCGGCGGGCTGGCGGGTCTGCTCGCCGGGTACCGGACCACCGGACGGGCCGACGTGTGGCGTGCGGCGGAACGCTGCGCCGGGCTGCTGCGCGCGGCACCGCTGCCGGACACACCGGGATTCGCCGACGGGTCCGCCGGGATCGGCTGGGCGCTGCTGCGCTTCGCCGAGGCGGGCGGCGGCGAGCCGTACCGTGCCTCGGGGCTCGCCGCACTGCGGGCCGCGACCGGCGCCGTGGACCGCGACATCTCCTGGTGCCGGGGCCGGACGGGCGTGGCGCTGGCCGTGCTGGACAGCCCGGCGGCGCAGGCCGACCCACTGCTGGCCGCCTGGGCGCGCGAGGTGGCGGCGGACATCGCACGGGCCGAACCGCCGCGGGACGACAGCCTGTGCCACGGCGAACTCGGCGTCCTCGAACTGCTGCGCCGCGGCGAACCGTCGAGTGCCCGCACCCGCTGGGTGGAGCGGGCCGGGGCGCTGCTCGCGGCGTCCGACCGGGCGAAGCCGCGCTGCGGAACACCCGGCCAGGTGCCGCATCCGGGGCTGCTGACCGGGCTCGCGGGGATCGGGCACGGGCTGCTGCGGGCCGGATTCCCCGACCGGGTGCCGTCGGTGCTGCTGCTCGCCGGACCCACCGTGCCGGTCGCGCCCGGCTGAGCGGTCGCGGGACGGGGAGAGGGCGGGAACGGGAACGGGAACGAGGGCAAAAGCGGGAGCCGGCGCCCACACGCCGCTCACCCATCACCGCCCGCCCCTACGCCTGCGCGCCTCGCACGCACCACCCGCGCCTCACCCCGTACGCCCGCACCGCTCACGCACCACCCGCACCTCACCCCGTACCGCTCAGGCACCACCGCGTCGTACACGTCCCATCGCACCGCTCACGCAATGACAACCTCCCACGAGAAGAGGCAGACCATGCAGACCACCGAAGCTTCCTCCTTCTGCGCCAACGAGTTCGACAACGCAGCCGACGAGCACCCCGTCGGCGGGATCGCCCTGGGTGCGGGCGGCAGACTCGGATTGCGCAGCAGAATCCTCGGCGCCACGGACAGCAACACCGACCCCACCTCGGACCTGCCGTGGACCACCATGACCTGGGTCTGAGTCAATTCCTTTTCAATTCAAGCGATTTGTTGCGCTGACCGGTGGGTAGTGGTTCGGGTAGCCTGCGTCCATGCGTGCCACTTCGTCGGTAATTGTCGGGCGTGTCACTGAGACCGGCCTGTTGAGCAACGCCCTGGACACCGCGGCGCGGCGTTCAGGGCGTGCGGTCTTCTTCGTCGGGGACGCGGGCATCGGCAAATCCCGGCTGGCCGGTGAGTGCGCCTACCGGGCGTACGAGCGGGGCATGCCGGTGCTGCGCGGCAGAGCCACGTCGACCGGGCTCGTGGTGCCGTTCCGCCCGCTGATCGAGGCGCTGTCCTCGCGGTTCCGGGCGGCCGGGACGCCGACCGACCCGGAGCTGGACCCGTACCGTCCGGCGCTGGCCCGGCTGGTGCCGGAGTGGCGCCGGGGTTCCTCCCCCGGCTATCCGGAGACGGTGGTCGAGCTGGCCGAGGCACTGCTGCGGCTGCTGTCGGTGCTCGGCCAGGAGCACGGCTGCGTGATCCTGCTGGAGGACCTGCACGACTCCGACACCGAGACGATCGCGGTGGTGGAGTATGTCATCGACAACGTGGCGGACCTGCCGGTACTGCTGCTGGGGACGTTGCGTCCGGAGCCCGGCGCCGCACTCGACCTGGTGCGCTCGGCGGAACAGCGGCAGGTCGCCACCGTGCGCGAGCTGGCACCGCTCGGTGACGCGGACGTGCGGGAGATGACCGCCTCATGTCTGGAGGCCGCCCCGGACGAGGTGCCGCAGGCCACCCACGACCGGCTGGTCGGCCGGGCGGGCGGCAATCCGTACCTGGTCGAGGTGCTGCTCGCCGATCTGCTCGACTCCGGCCAGCTGCGCCGGGCCGGCGACCGGTGGGAGGAGCACGCCAACCCGGACGCGTCGGTGCCGACCGGGGTGGTGCGCAGTTGGTCGCGGCGGCTGGACCGGTTCGACGAACCGGTGCGCGAGCTGCTCCTGTGCGCGGCCACGATGGGCAGCCGGTTCTCGGTCACCGTGCTCCAGACCGTCACCGGGTTCGACGACCGTACGCTCTTCAGCCATCTGCGCTCCGCCGTGGAGGCGAACATCATCGCCCCCGACGGGGCGGACCCCGACCGCTACACCTTCCGGCACGCGCTGACCGCCGAGGCCCTGGTGGCCTCGCTGGCACCGGCGGAGCGGGCCGCGACGGCCCGCCGCGCGGCCCTGTCCTTGGCTGCAACTGAGCGTGAACTCGGTGACGAGCAGCGGCAGTTGATGGCCACGTTGCAACTGGCCGGGGGCGACCGGCACGGCGCCGCCCGCCAGTTCGCCGACGTCGGCCGCCGGATACTGGCCGCGGGAGCGTCCGGTTCCGCCGTCATCCTGCTGGAACGGGCCCGCTCGCTCGCCCACGAGAGCGATCTGCGGAGCATCACGGAGTCGCTCGCCATCTCCCATGCCGAGGCCGGTGAGCTCGACACGGCCCTGGCGCTGACCGCGGAGCTTCCCCCGGTGCCGCCACGCTCCGACGCCTCGGATCAGCGCGGCGAGACCCACATCCGGATCGCCTGGGCGGCCGTGATGGCGGAGCGTGTGGACGAGGCGGCCGGGCAGATCCGGACCGCGCGGAGCATGCTCGGTACGGCCATCCGCCCCGAGCTGGAGGCGGCGCTCGACTTGGTGGACGGTCATCTGGCCCTGCTGCCCGGTCACGCGGGCCACGGGCAGCAGGAGTGCGCGCAGGACGCCGCTCGCCGGGCCGCCGCCGTCGCGGAGGAGCGGAACCTTCCCGTGGTCGCCTGCCAGGCCTGGCAGTTGTTGGCGCTGCTCTCCCGGGAGCGCGGCTTCGACGAGGCCGACGCGTGCCTGGAGCGGATGCTCGCGGTCTCCGAGCAGCACGCCCTGCCGGTGTGGCGGGTGGAGGCGCTGGTCCGGCTCGGCGCCAACACGTTCATGCGCACCGGTGACCCGGCCCGGCTGGAGACGGCCCGGACCGCCGCCCAGTCGCTGGGCGCGCTGGTGCCGACGCAGACCGTGGACGGGCTGCTCGCCATGAACGCGGTGATGCGGGGCGAGTGGGACAGGGCGCACGAGATCATCGAGCGGTCGGTGGCCGCCAGCGCGCGGGTCCGCAATCTGGGGGCGCACCGCTATCTGCTGCTGGCCTCGGCGACGCTCGCCGCGCACCGGGGCCGAAGACGGGACCTGGACCGGGCGATGGTCCGGTTCCGCCGGGCGGGCGGCGAGGAGTCCTTGCTCGTCCCGCTGCAACTGGGGCTCTGCCGTGCCTTCGCGGCGCTGCTGGAGGAGGACCGCGAGGGCGCGCTGGCCGACCTGGACGCCTCGCTGGCCTGGGAGCGCGAGCACCCCAGTTTCTTCTATCTGAGCGGGCGTTACGGTCTGCGTCCGCTGTTGCGGATACTCGACGGCCGGGGCGGCCGGGCGGAGCTCGACGCGATACTGGGGAGCCCCGGCGCGGACCTGGCCTGGAACCAGCTGTTCCTGCGACTGGCCGAGGGCGTCCTGCACGGCCGTGCGGGCGATGCGGACCGGGCCGTACGGTCGGTCCGGGCAGCCGTCACCGACGCCGCCGCCTTTCCGCTCGCCCGCCATCTGGGGCTGCGGCTGGTCGCCGGCGCGGCACTCACCGAGAAGTGGGGCGAGCCGGTGAGCTGGCTGCGGGCGTCGGAGGAGTACTTCTACGGGGCGGGCATCCAGCCGGTCGCCGCCGCGTGCCGGGCGGCGCTGAGGCAGGCGGGGGCCAGCGTCGGGCAGCACCGGGGCGGCTGGGACCGTATCCCGGCCCTGCTGCGGACGAGCGGGGTGACGCCGCGCGAGTACGAGGTCTTCGTGCTGCTGGCGGAGCGGCCGGGCAACCAGCAGATCGCCCGGCAGCTGTCCATATCGCCGCGCACGGTGGAGAAGCACATGGCGAGTCTGCTGAACAAGACGGGGCGGGCGGATCGCGCGGCACTCTGCGAGTTCTCCGCCGAGTGCGCGGCCGAACGGGACTGACGCGGGGCCGGGTGCGGCGGTTCGGGGCCGGCCCGCGGTGTTCCCGTCGGTCGCCCGGCAGGCCGCCGCGGCGTTGCGGGTGGTGGCGTACGCCCCGGCCGACGCCGGTGCGCCGGTGTCGGGCGAGCGGCTGGGGCCCCGGCAGCGGGCGGATGCGCTGAGGCTGCTGGATAGTCTGGAACAGGTGCTTCCGGGAGCCCTGCTGAGGCCGGGCCGGAAGGGCGGCCGGACGACGACGGAAGGACCACGCACGTGAAGCTCGCTTTCTCGACCCTCGGAGTCCCGGGGATGCCGGTCGCCGATGTCGTCCGGCTCGCCGCCGGGCACGGCTATCAGGGGGTGGAGCTGCGCGCCCACCCCGAGGAGCCGGTGCACCCGGGCCTCTCGGCGCCCGAACGGGCCGCCGTCGTCGAGGAGTTCCAGAAGAGCGGCGTCGAGATCCTGACTGTCGCCGGGTATGTCCGGGCCGCCGCCGAGGGCGACGACGCGCCCATGCTGGAGGAGCTGGCCGAACTGGTGGACCTGGCGCACGACCTGGGCGCGCGGAACGTCCGGGTCTTCCCGGGCGGCGGCGGCCAGGACCCCGCCGCGGCCGACGCGACCGCCGCCCGGCGGCTGGCCGCCGCCGCCCCGCACGCCGCCGACAAGGGCGTACGCATCCTGCTGGAAACCCATGACTCGCACCGGGCCGGCGTCGATGTGGCCCGGATCGTCGGGACGGTCGGGCACGAGCAGGTCGGCGCGCTGTGGGACATCATGCACACCTGGCTGGCGGGCGAGGAGCCGGCCGCGAGCCATGCGGTGCTGGCCCCGCACCTGGGATACGTACAGGTGAAGGACATCGCGTCGGCCAAGGACACCGAGCCGTTGGCACTGGGGGCCGGGGTGCTGCCGCTGGGGGCCTGTCTGGACACGCTGGACCCGGACAGCTGGGTCTGCTGGGAGTACGAGAAGCGCTGGCACCCGGGGGCGGCGGAGCTGCCGGAAATGCTGGCCGCCGGGCGGGACCGCCTACTACGCCTGGGCTCGCCCAAGGAGTAGGCGGCACAAAGTGTCCGAGCCGTGCGCGGCACGGCTCGATCAGGCGGCCCGCGCCACCTCCGGCTCCGCCCCCGGCTGCGGGGCGTCCGGTGCCGGGGTGCGCGGCCGCCGCGCCCCCGCCAGCGAGGTGAGGGCCACCCCGCCGACCAGCAGCGCCGCCGCGCACCACCGCAGCGGGCTCACCGACTCGCCCAGCAGCAGCGCGGCCGACGACATCCCGAAGACCGGGACGAGCAGGGTGAACGGAGCCACCGACGAGGCCGGGTGGTGGCGCAGCAGGAAGCCCCAGGCGCCGAAGCCGAAGACGGTGGTGATCCAGGCGACGTAGACGATGATCCCGACGCCGCTCCAGTCGAGCGCGGCCAGCGCGTCGGCGTCGCGGTCCCAGCCCTCGAAGAGGAGGGAGAGACCGAGCAGCGGGAGCACGGGCACGGTCGAGACCCAGACCATGAAGTTGAGCGAGTCGGGCGGGGCGGCCTTGCGGGTCAGTACGTTGGACACGCCCCAGCAGGCCGCCGCCGCGATCACCAGGACGAAGGCGAGTACGGGACCGCTCGCGCCCTCGTCGACCGCGGCCACCCCGATGCCCGCGAGGGCCACTCCCATCCCCAACACCCTTGTTCGGCCCGGCCGTTCACCAAGCGCCAGCGCCGCGAAGAGGGCCGTGAAGACCGCCTGGACCTGGAGCACGAGGGAGGAGAGACCGGCTGGCATTCCGCGGTCCATGCCGATGAAGAGCAGCCCGAACTTCGCCACTCCGAGGACGAGCCCGACACCCACGATCCACTTCCACGCGACCGTGGGCCGGCCGACGAAGAAGACCGCGGGCAGCGCGGCGACCAGGAAGCGCAGGGCGGAGAAGAGCAGCGGCGGGAAGTGCCCGAGGCCGACCTCGATGACGACGAAATTGACACCCCAGACGGCGGCAACCAGGGCGGCCAGGGCGATGTGGAGGGGACGCATGCACCGAGGATCGCCCGCATCGACCATGTAGCACCAGCGCGGATTTCTTCATGGTGAAATTGAGCGTTGCTAACGAATCGCCCTACAACCAGGAGGTTTTGGTGCTCGATCTGTCCCGGCTGCGCGCACTGCACGCCATCTCCGTCCATGGCTCCGTCGCGGGCGCCGCCGGCGCGCTCGGTTACACCCCGTCGGCGGTCTCGCAGCAGATCACCAAGCTGGAGCGGGAGACCCGTACAACCCTCCTCGAACGTCGCGGGCGCGGTGTCGCACTGACCGAGGAGGCGCTTCATCTGGCCGAGACGGCCCAGCAGTTGCTGGCGATCGTGGAGCGCGCGGAGACGTCACTGGAGGAGCGCAGGGGGCTGCCCACGGGGCGGCTGTCGATCGGCGCGTTCGCGTCCGCGGCGCGCGGGCTGCTGCCCGGCGTGCTGGCCGAGCTGGACCGGGACCATCCCGCCCTGGACGTCCGGTTGACCGAGGTCGATCCGCACCTCTCGGTCGACCTGGTGGCCAAGGGCGTGATCGATCTGGCGGTCGCGCACGACTGGGACATAGCCCCGTTGCCCGCCCCGGAGGGGGTGGCGCAGGCGGTGATCGGTGACGACCTGTGCGATCTGCTGGTGCCCGAAGGCCATCGGCTCGCCGGGCGGGACGGGGTGCGGCGCGAGGAGCTGGCGAAGGAGCGGTGGATCTGCCAGCCGCCGGGGATGGTCTGCCACGACTGGCTCGTACGAACGCTGCGCGCGGCGGGTCACGAGCCCGACATCCGGCACCAGGCGGTGGAGAACCACACCCAACTGGCCCTGCTCGCCGCCGGTCTCGGAGTCGCGATGATCCCGCGACTGGGACGAGGGCCGCTGCCGGCGGGGGTCGTGGCGGTGCCGCTCGATCCCGTACCGGTGCGCCGGCTGTACGCGCTGTGGCGCACGGAGGCGGCCCGGCGGCCCGCGATCACGGCGGCGGTGTCGGCACTCCAGGCACACGGGGCCGCGGTGGGGCTGAGGTAGGGGCCTGGCGCCGCGACCTCACGCGCCGCGTCCTCGACCACCGGACAGGCTCAAAACGGTCCGGACCCTTGACCGGAAGTTATTTTCTGGATATCCGTGCTCCTTGGCAGTTTCTTTCACCACCCCCTCGTCCCCGAGTACGGCCGAAGGAGCTCACGTGCACCACCGCACCTCCAGACGCACCCTCCTCACTGCTACCGCCGCGACCGCCGCAGTCGCCGTCACGGGCGGAGTCGTCGCCCCCGGCGCCGTCGCCGCCCAGAGGTCCGCGAGCAGCGGGCACAGCAGCGGGCACCACACCTCAGCCGCCACCACCGAGCGCCTCCAGCGGCTCATCTCCCGGATGACCCTGGAGGAGAAGGTCGGGCAGCTCTTCGTGATGCGGGTGTACGGGCACTCCGCCACCGAGCCCGACCAGGCCGACATCGACGCCAACATGGCGGAGATCGGGGTCCGTAGCGCCGCCGAGATGATCGCCAAGTACCACGTCGGCGGGATCATCTACTTCGCCTGGGCGCACAACACCCGCGACCCGCACCAGATCGCCGGCCTCTCCAACGGCATCCAGCGCGCCGGTCTCGCCGGCCCCACCCCCCTGCCGCTCCTCGTCTCCACCGACCAGGAGCACGGCATCGTCTGCCGCGTCGGCGAACCCGCCACCCTGATGCCGGGCGCGATGGCGCTGGGCGCCGGCGGTTCGCGCTCCGACGCCCGCCGGGCCGGGCAGATCGCGGGCGCCGAACTGGCCGCACTCGGCATCAACCAGAACTACGCCCCGGACGCCGACGTCAACGTCAACCCGGCCAACCCGGTGATCGGCGTACGCTCCTTCGGCTCCGACCCGCAGTCCGTGGCCGGGATGGTCGCCGCCCAGGTGAAGGGGTATCAGAGCAGCGGTATCGCCTCGACGGCCAAGCACTTCCCGGGCCACGGCGACACCAACACCGACAGCCACACCGGTCTGCCCGTCATCCTCCACACCCGGGAGCAGTGGGCAAAGCTCGACGAGCCGCCGTTCCGGGCCGCGATCGCCGCGGGCATCGACTCGATCATGACCGCGCACATCGTGGTCCCGGCGCTGGACCCGGCCGGGGACCCGGCGACGCTGTCCCACCCGATCCTCACCGGCATCCTGCGCGAGGAGCTCGGCTACGACGGTGTCGTGGTCACCGACTCGCTCGGCATGGAGGGCGTACGGACGAAGTACGGCGACGACCGCGTGCCGGTCCTCGCGCTTCAGGCGGGCGTCGACCAGCTGCTCAACCCGCCGAGCCTCGACGTCTCCTGGAACGCCGTCCTGGAGGCCGTGAAGAACGGTGAGATCAGCGAGGCCAGGATCGACGAATCGATCCTGCGCATCCTGCGGCTGAAGACGAAACTCGGGCTGTTCGACGACCCGTTCGTCAGCCGGGCGGGGGTGGACCGTACCGTCGGGACGCGGGCCCATCTCGCCGCCGCCGACCGGATCGCCGAGCGCACGACAACACTGCTCGCCAACGACGGCGCGGTGCTGCCGCTCTCCCGCCGCTCCCACAAGAACCTGCTCGTGGTCGGCGCCGACCCGGCCTCCCCGTCCGGCACCACCGGACCGCCGACCACCACCCTGGCCACCGCCTTCGGCGAACTGGGGTACGCGGCGACCGCGCTGTCCACCGGCACCGCCCCCACCAAGGCGAAGATCGACGAGGCGGTGGCAGCCGCGCGGGGCAAGGACGCGGTGATCGTGGGGACGTACAACGTCTCGGCGACCAGCTCGCAGCGCACCCTGGTGAGCGCGCTGGCGGCGACCGGCATCCCGGTGATCACGGTCGCGATCCGCAATCCGTACGACATCGCCCGGCTGTCCGGGACCGGGTTCGCGGCGAACCTGGCCACGTACTCCTGGACCGATGTCGAACTGCGGGCCGCCGCCCGGGTGATCGCGGGCCGCGCCGAACCGCAGGGCACCCTGCCGGTGCCGGTGCAGCGCGCGGACGATCCGACGCAAGTGCTGCACCCGGTCGGTTACGGGCTGACGTATTAGACCTACCGGCACATGGGGGGTGTGCGACGCCGCCTCCCATCTGCCGGTCGGTCTCCGCCCCCGGAAAGCGGGAAGGGGCTGCGCAGGCGCACAGCCCCTTCCCCGGCCCGAGGACCGCTTACGGCCGCAGCCCGTGCCCGTTCGTCACGTCCCGCTTGTCGAGCCGCTCGTCGAACTTCGCGAGCGGCTTCGCCTTCGCCGGGTCGTCCTGCACGGCGGCCGGGGCAACGCCCGCCCAGCGCAGGATGGCCGCGGTGGCCTTCGCCTTGTCGTCGTCGGCGAGCCCGGCCACGTTGGAGCCGTGATTGCCGCCCGCCACGGTCATGACATAGCTGTCACGGGCGCCCGCACCGAGCCTGAAGCGCTCCGCGCCCCACGGGTCGTTCTGCCCGTACACGTACAGCATGTGGTTGGCGTGGCGCTTCACCCAGCTGTCGACATCGCGCATCACCGACGGCTGGAACTTCATCGGGATGGAGCGCGGCACGAAGGTGCGCGGCGGCTGGTATCCGTACCGGCTCAGATTGCCGAGCCACGGCTGCTCTATGTCGGGCGAACCGAGCTGGGTGCCCGCCTGGTAGTAGTACGGCGTGTACTTTTCCAGGCCCTGGTCCGCGTAGGCGGAGAAGCCCGAGATCGAGTCGATGGAGTCCCAGATCGCCTGGTCGGGTGCGGTCTTGGCGTCGGCCGGGATGGAGTCGCAGTCGGACAGCAGGCTGTACTGCCAGAATGTCCAGACGTAGTCCATGACGACGGCTTCGTACGCCTTGTCGAGCGAGCCGACGGTGTTGAAGGTGTAGCCCTTCCCGACGGCGTACTCCTGGTACTTCTTCTCCAGCGGCTCGCGGCGGATCAGCGCCTCGCGCTGCACGCCCTCCAGCCGGTCGCGGCACTCCTTGGTGCCGACGTTCTCGAAGAACCGGTCGTACGCCGAGTCCTCCTTGTTGACCACGTCGTTGGGCGCGACATACGCGACGACGCCGTCCATGTCCTTGGGGTAGAAGCGCTCGAAGTACGTGGCGGTCATGCCGCCCTTGGAGCCGCCGGTGGTCAGCCAGTTCTTGGTGTAGATCTGCTTCAGCGCGGTGAAGACACGGTGCTGGTCGCTGGCGGCCTGCCAGATGTCGAGCTTGGACCAGTCGGCGGGCGCCGGACGGGACGGGGTGAAGAACCGGTACTCCAGGGAGACCTGGTTGCCGTCGACTATTCGGGTCGGCTCGGAGCGGCCGGGGTTCGTGGAGACGTTGTAGCCACTGGTGTAGAAGACCGTCGGGCGGGACGCGTCTTTGTGCAGCAGGGTGATGCGCTGCTGGAACGTGCCCTTGGACGGGTCCCGGTGATCGATCGGCTGGGTGTAGTTGAGGACGAAGTAGCGGTAGCCCTCGACCGGCTTCTCCTCGATGAGACTCATTCCCGGGATGGCCAGGATGCGGTCCTTGATGTCCGTGCTCGTGCCGCTGTCACTGCCGGCCGTGCTCCGGAACGCGGTCGGTTCCGCGGCGGTGGCCGCCCCGGCCGAAGCACCCGTCGCACTCACTGTGCCGATGAGCACCGCGAGCGACAGGAACCCTCTGAGCGCCTTGCGCATGCACCCTCCCCTTGATTCACAACAGACGTCGTGAACCTAGCGGGGCAACACCGCTGCCGCCAGACCCTGGTGGCACGGAGCGAAGACGAGCCGCCGCCGTCAGCAGAGAGTCCAGCCCGTGGTGCCGGACTTTCCCGAGATCGTGGCCGTGGCCCGGACGCACCGGTTCAGCGCGTGGACCGTCACCGGGCCGGCCTGTTTGGCGTATGTGCCGCTGTCGACGACGGGGCTGCCGCCGCGCGCCTGGATGAGCACGGACATCTTGCGGCGCGGGCCCGGCTTCTTCGCGACCGCGACCGCGCAGGCGTAGGAGCGGCTCTTGTAGACGCGCAGCTCGCCGGTCTTGAACTTGACCGTCTCCGCGGGGCGCCCGGCGCACACCGTTGCGGCGTCGGCGCTGTTCACCGCACCGCCGCTGAGCACCAGACCGACGGCGGCCACCAGCGGCAGGACGAAAAGACGCACAAGCATCCGGCGCCCCCGGCCGCTTCCGCCCGCGCCGACCGCGGTCTTTCCAACCTCTCCGGTCCCTCTGATCACCAGCAGCCCCATCATCCGATCGAACACTTACGCCTTTGTTCGGCACATGCGCGTACGTGCGTACGACGCAAAAGGCCATCCGAAGGTTGCGTCCGGCGCACTCCGCCTCCGGGGCAACCGAATCGCCACAGCATGGCTCCAACAGGACAAAGCCACACGAAAGGCAGGAACTGCCATGCTCCAACTCCGCAACTCACAGGGCCCCCGAGGCCGGCACGCCATCGGCCGGACACTGCTCGCCACCGCTCTCCTCACCGCCGTCGCCGCGGTACCGGCCGCTGCGACGGCCCCGCAGGCCCCGGCGGCCCCGGCGCCGGTACGCAGCGACGCCGTCACCCCGGCGTACCAGCAGGTTGCCCACTTCTACGGCGCCTACATCGATGCCGTCACGGCGCAGGGCGGCGGCAGGCTCGCCACCGCCCTGAGGACGTTCTACCTGACGCCCCACCTGCGCACCCAGCTGAAGGCCTGGGAGAAGCACCACCACGCCGACGGTGTGCTCCGCGCCCAGAGCACCCCGCTCGCCTTCCGGGTCACCTCCGGCGACAGCGGCGCGGGCCACACCTGGTCGAAGGTGCGGCTCACCTGGAGCAACGGCAAGCACCCCACATACTCGTATCTGACCGTGCGGTCGGACCTCCGGACCGGCAAGATCTCCGGCATCGGCGAGTGAACCGGTGGACGGGCCCGGCTCTCACACCCCCGCGGGCTCGTCCTCCCCTATGAAGGTGCGCCACAGCACGGCGTAGTGCCCTTCCCGGGCGAGGAGTTCGTCGTGCGTGCCGTCCTCGACGACCCGGCCGTGGTCCATCACCACGACCCGGTCGGCGCGGGCGGCGGTGGTCAGCCGGTGGGCGACGATGAGGGTGGTGCGGCGGCCGGAAATGGGGCCTCCCCTGCTCGAACGGAGTTGAGAGCTTGGGGAACGGTCGGTGGCCTGGTTGACCAGGGCCTCGCTGGCCAGGTCGAGGGAGGCGGTCGCCTCGTCGAGCAGCAGGACGTCCGGGTCGACGAGCTCGGCGCGGGCGAGTGCGATCAGCTGGCGCTGGCCGGCCGAGAGGTTACGGCCCCGCTCGGCGACCCCGTGCAGATAGCCGCCGTCCAGAGTGGCGATCATGTCGTGGGCGCCGACCGCCCGCGCCGCCGCTTCCACCTCGGCGTCGGTGGCCTCGGGCCGCCCGTACGCGATGGCGTCGCGGACCGTACCGGCGAAGAGGTATGCCTCCTGGGGTACGACTCCGAGCCGGTGCCGGTACGCGGTGAGGTCGAAGCGGCGCAGATCGGTGCCGTCCGCCGTGACCCGGCCGCCCGTCGGGTCGTAGTACCGGGCGACGAGCTTGACGAGTGTGGACTTCCCGGCGCCGGTCTCGCCGACGAACGCGACCGTCTGGCCGGCCGGGATCCGCAGGTCGACACCGATGAGGGCTTCCTCGGCGTCGTCGCCCGAGCCGTAGGCGAAGGTCACGTCCTCGAAGGCGATCTCGCCGCGCAGTGACAGCACGTCCAGCGGTTCGTCCGGGGCGTCGGTGGAGGTCGGCTCCCGCAGGAGTTCCTGGATGCGGCCGAGGGAGACGGTGGCCTGCTGGTAGCCGTCGAACACCTGGGAGAGCTGCTGCACCGGGGCGAAGAACAGGTCGATGTAGAGGAGGTAGGCGACCAGCGCACCGGTGGTGAGTGTGCCGTTGTCGACCCGGCCCGCGCCGACGATCAGTACGGCCGCCGCGGCCACCGACGACAATAGCTGCACGAACGGGAAGTAGACCGAGATCAGCCACTGGCCGCGGACCCTGGCCTCGCGGTAGTGGTCGCTGCGCTCCGCGAACCGGTCCGCGCCGTCGCGCTCGCGGCGAAACGCCTGCACGATCCGCAGCCCGGAGACGGACTCCTGGAGGTCGGCGTTGACGACGCTGATGCGTTCCCGGGCCAGCTCGTACGCCTTGACGCTCTTGCGGCGGAAGAAGAACGTACCGATGACCAGCACCGGCAGCGTCGCGAAGACGACGAGGGCCAGCTGTACGTCCAGGACGAGCAGCGCGACCATGATGCCGAAGAAGGTGACGACGGAGACGAAGGCCGTGACCAGACCGGTCTGCAGGAACGTCGACAGCGCGTCCACGTCCGTCGTCATCCGGGTCATGATGCGGCCGGTCAGCTCGCGTTCGTAGTAGTCCAGGCCGAGCCGCTGGAGCTGCGCGAAGATCTTCAGCCGCAGTGAGTACAGCACCCGTTCGCCGGTGCGGCCCGTCATCCGGGTCTCGCCGATCTGGGCCGCCCACTGCACGAGCACGACCACCAGGCCCAGCGCGGACGCCGCCCAGACGGCGCCGAGTGCGAGCTGCGAGACACCCTGGTCGATGCCGTGCCGGATCAGTACGGGCAGCAGGAGTCCGGCGCCCGCGTCCACCGCCACCAGCGCCAGGCTCACCAGGAGCGGCAGTCCGAAGCCGCGCAGCAGCCTGCGCAGCCCGTACGACTCCTCGGCGCTGACGGCCCGCGCCTCGTCGATGTCGGGTGTGTCGGTGGCGGGCCGCAGCGCCTCGACCTGGGCGAGCAGCTCGGGCGTCGCGGGCATGCCGGCCGCACCGGTGTCGCGCGGCTCCTCCTTGCGGATCCACAGGTGGGGGCTGATGCCGCGCTCGGCGTCGAACTCGGCGTCCAGCTCTTCCTGGAGCGCGCGGTCGTCCTCGGGGGTCGGGTCGGCGGCGGCGGTGGTGGTCAGCGGCTGGTGTCCGGGCGAGGTGCCGCCCAGCTCGTCCGGGTCGGTGAGCAGCCGCCGGTAGAGCGCGGAGCGGCGCTCCAGCTCCTCGTGCGTACCGATGTCGGCGAGCCTGCCGTGTTCCAGGACGGCGATCCGGTCGGCGAGGCCGAGGGTGGAACGGCGGTGGGCGATCAGGAGGGTCGTCCGCCCGGCCATCACCTGCCGCAGCGCCTCGTGGATCTCGTGCTCGACACGGGCGTCGACAGCGGAGGTGGCGTCGTCGAGGAGGAGCAGCCGGGGGTCGGTGAGGATGGCGCGGGCGAGCGCGACGCGCTGGCGCTGGCCGCCGGAGAGGGTGAGTCCGTGCTCGCCGACCTTGGTGTCGTAGCCCTCGGGCAGGTCCGCGATGAACCGGTCGGCCTGGGCGGCCCTGGCCGCTTCCTCGATCTGTTCCTGGGTGGCGTCGGGGACGCCGTACGCGATGTTGGCGCGGACGGTGTCGGAGAACAGGAAGCTGTCCTCCGGTACGAGGCCGATGGCGGCGCGCAGGGACTGCTGGGTCAGCTCGCGGACGTCGTGGCCGCCGACCAGGACCGCGCCGTGCGTCACGTCATAGAAGCGGGGCAGCAGCAGCGAGACCGTGGACTTCCCACTGCCGGACGCGCCGACGAGGGCGACGGTCTCACCGGGCTCGATGGTCAGCGAGAACCCGTCGAGGACGGGGCGGTCGAAGGCTCCGCTTGCGAGGTCGTCGTCAGTGGCGGAGGCGGAGCGGAGCGGGGCGTACCCGAACCGTACGTCGTCGAACTCGACGCTCGCGGGCGCGTCGGCCGGGAGTTCCTTGGTGCCGTCCTTCATGGTCGGCTCGGTGTCGATCAGTTCCAGTACGCGCTCGACGCCGGCCCGGGCCTGCTGCCCGACGGTCAGGACCATGGCGAGCATCCGGACCGGGCCGACGAGCTGGGCCAGGTAGGTGGAGAACGCGACGAACGTGCCGAGGGTGATCTCGCCCCGGGTGGCGAGCCAGCCGCCGAGGGCCAGCATCGCGACCTGGCCGAGCGCGGGGACGGCCTGGAGGGCGGGGGTGTAGCGGGAGTTCAGCCGGATCGTCCGCAGGCGTCCGGCGAAGAGCCTGCGCCCGACCTCGCGCAGCTTGCCGATCTCCTGCTCCTCCTGCCCGAATCCCTTGACGACCCGGACCCCGGAGACGGCCCCGTCGACGACTCCGGCGACGGCGGCGGCCTGCCCCTGGGCGTACCAGGTGGCGGGGAAGAGACGGGAGCGGGAGCGGCGGGCGATGAACCAGAGGACGGGAGCGACGGCGATCGCGACCAGGGTGAGCAGCGGTGAGAGCCACGCCATGATCACCAGGGAGAGGATGAAGAGCAGCACGTTCCCGATGGTCATCGGGAGCATGAACAGAAGGCCTTGGATCAGCTGCAGGTCACTGGTGGCGCGCCCGACGACCTGCCCGGTGGACAGCTCGTCCTGGCGCTTCCCGTCGAGGCGGGTGATCGTCCCGTACATCTCGGTACGGAGATCGTGCTGTACGTCGAGGGCGAGCCGGCCGCCGTAGTAGCGGCGGATGTACGTAGCTATGTACACCAGCACGGCGGCGCATATGAGGAGTCCGGTCCAGACGGTGAGGGACCTGGTGTGGTTGCCGACGACATCGTCGATGATCACTTTGGTGATCAGCGGGACGAGGGCCATCACCGCCATACCGGCCAGCGACGAGCCGAGCGCCAGCAGCACATTGCGCCGGTAGCGCCATGCGTAACCGCTCAGCCGCCGAACCCACCCCGGGGCCTGCGCCGCGCCCTCTGCGTCCCCTGCGTCCGTCACCGGTGCCTCCCGATCGACCTGCTCTACCGGAAGGCACCAACACGGTGGGCGGCGGATTTCATCCCGCCGTTACAAAAGACGGGTCTTTGGTCGTAGGCCGGTGCGACGTCCTGCCTACGACCGGCATACGACCGGCATACGACCGGCTGCCCAGCCAGTCGGCGGCCGACCGATGCAGGGGGCGGGACCGGCCGGTGTCCGCGGCCCGCTGCCCGCTGCTCGGCTACGACCGCGGCGTCGCGGTGAGCATCCGTATCGCCGGTGCCTCCGGTACCGCGGGCACCGCTTCCTGCGGGGCGGCGGGCGGGGCGACGGTCGTCGACGCGGCGGCGGCCGGGTTGAGGTCCTTGTGCACGGCGCGGGCGACGGCCTGAATGGTGTTGATGCCGTCGTTCATCGTCTTGTTGTCCTGGGTGAGGACGGTGATCGCGTAGTCGTGCCCCTTGCCCGTGAAGGCGCCGATGCTGTGCACCCGCCAGCCGTGGGTGGCGCGCGGCAGCCAGCCGTTCTTGACCTGGACGGTCACTCCGGACGGCGCTCCGGCGGGCGTGCCCCAGCGCTGGGAGGAGACGACCTTGCGCATCAGTCCCAGTTCGTACGCCCGCGAGCTGTCGCTCAGCACGGAGTTCTTGGCGGTCAGCAGGGTCAGCAGCCGCTGCTCGTCCTGGGCGGTGATCTGGGTCAGCCCCCAGTAGCCACGGGAGCCGGGCACGGTGTGCGTCATCCCGGCAGCCTTCAGGAACGCCTTGACCTTGGTCACCCCGAGCTGCTTCCACAGGCTGGTGGTCGCGTTGTTGTCGGACTTGGTGATCATGGCGGTGGTGAGGTTGATCTCACGCTGGGTGAGATAGCGGTTGTGCTTCTTGTTGTCCCAGAGCAGCGTCGCCAGCACGGTCGCCTTCACGACGCTGGCGGAGTCGTACTTCGTCGTCGCCCGCAAGGAGCAGGTCGTCTTGGTGGTCCGGTCGTAGAGCGCCACGGCCGTCGTCGACTTCCGCGCCTTGAGCGCGGCGGTGATGTCCTTCGACAGCTTGGCGGCCAGCCCCGCCTTGCCGGACGTGCAACTCACCGTCGGCGTCGCGGCGGCGGCGGGCGTGGCCGCGAGTGCCACGGGTGCGAGCACACCGGCGACGAGCGCGACGGACAGCACGCCCCGCGCACGGCGGAATATGGAGAGCTGATTCATACGGCGTTTCCCCCTGGGCGAATTCATACGGTGTGCCCCCCGGCACACCCGACACTGATGACTTCTGACGGACGGAAAGGTTGTACACCGCGAGCCGGCGTTCCTCGGCCGGGCGGGCCGGGTAGGGATGAAATTCGCCGGCAAAACGGCTTCCGTCGGCGCAACGAGGAGACACCATGCCGGAAGAGCGGCCGACCGACGCCCATCTGTGCGGACAGCTGTACGCCACCCTGGAGGTGCTGCAGCGGCTGGCCGACATCGGCTTCCGCGCGCTGGGGCGCGAGGAGTCGAGGCAGCGGGCCGCAAAGAAGCCTCGTACGGAGATGACCGTCCCCCTGCACACGGTCGGCAAGTCCTTGTACTGGGCACGGCTACGGGGCCACGGCCCCGCAGCAGGCGCCGTCTTCCGGTCGATCCCGGACCTGATGCCCTCGGCCAGGGATCTGCCGGCCACTCTGAATCCGGATCAGCAGAAGGAGTTCCTGCAGGGGTGGCAGGCGCAGCTGGATGCCATCGAGAAAATCAGGAATGAGACCGCCGGACGCTGAACCGCCCGGGACCCCGGCTGCCGGGGTCCCGGGCTGGCAGGCGTCCTGCAGATGCGTCGGCTCCAGCTTCGCCGCGTGGCTCGCCTGGGACATGGCGGACTACGGCTTGGCACGTCGCTGGTACGGCTCCTCGATCAAAGCCGCCCACGCCTCCGGTGACAAGCTCCTCGCCGCCTACCAGACCGGCAGCCTGGCCGGCTTCGATCGGACGTCGTCGGCTACGCGCGCCAAGTCGGCGTGCCCGTGACCGTCCTCTGGCCGGATGGGGCCTCGCGGTAGAGACCCCGCGGCGAACACCTAGGAGCGGGCCTCCGCGATCTGGCGGGACATGATCGTCGTCAGTTCGTACGCCGTGTGGGAGGCGGCGACGGAGGTGATCTCGGCGTGGTCGTACGCGGGGGCGACCTCGACCAGGTCGGCGGAGACCAGGTTGCAGGAGGACAGCCCGCGGACGATCTCCAGGAGTTCACGGGAAGTCAGGCCGCCGGCCTCGGGGGTGCCGGTGCCGGGGGCGTGCGCCGGGTCCAGGACGTCGATGTCGATGGAGATGTAGAGCGGCCGGTCGCCGATGCGCTGGCGCAGCTGGTCGGCGACCTCGTCGACACCGCGGCGCATGACGTCGGCGGAGGTGACGATGCCGAAGCCCATCTTGGCGTCGTCGTCGAGGTCCTGCTTGCCGTAGAGCGGGCCGCGGGTGCCGACGTGGGAGAGGGCGGAGGTGTCGAGGATGCCCTCCTCGACGGCCCGGCGGAACGGGGTTCCGTGGGTGTACTCGGCGCCGAAGTAGGTGTCCCAGGTGTCGAGGTGGGCGTCGAAGTGGAGCAGGGCGACCGGGCCGTGCTTCTTCGCGACGGAACGCAGCAGCGGCAGCGCGATGGTGTGGTCGCCGCCGAGCGTCATCAGGCGGGCGCCGGTCGAGAGGAGGTCGTCGGCAGCGGCCTCGATCGTCTCGACGGCCTCATTGATGTTGAACGGGTTCGCGGCGATGTCACCGGCGTCGGCGACCTGCGCGAGAGCGAACGGCGAGGCGTCCTGCGCCGGGTTGTACGGGCGCAGCAGGCGCGACGCCTCACGGATCGCGTTGCCGCCGAAGCGGGCGCCGGGACGGTAGGAGACACCCGTATCGAAGGGCACGCCGACGACGGCGACATCGGCAGTGCCGACCTCGTCGAGGCGGGGCAGCCGGGCGAACGTCGCGGGTCCGGCGTACCGCGGGACGCGGGAGGAGTCGATCGGACCGCGCGGCGTTTCGTTGCTGCTCATGGGGGTGCCTTTCTTGTTGCGATGCGGGGTGACGCTGAGGTGGTGCGCGCTTTGTGAGCGTTCGTACGTTAAGCGTTGGTACGTCATTCGAATGAGCGGGGCGAGATCAAGCCCGCCAAGGGGCCTCTCCCATGCCGCTTGGGACCTTGGGACCTTGGGACCTTGGGGGGAGAGAGATCGAGGGCGGGGCGGCACTACAGACGGTAGGTGGCTCGCAAGCGGCGCTGAAGTGTACGTTTCATCCATAATTGAAGCCTTCGATGGATGGACCGTCCATGCCGGAAGTCTTGTCCGGGCTCACCCCGCCCCCCACTCCCCCGATCCCGCTCACCGAGCTGCTCGCGCGCGAGGGACTCGGGCTGCACCGGATCGCGGGTCCGGCCGAGGCGGATCTGCTGTGGGTGCACACCTCGGAGATGGCAGACCCGTACCCGTATCTGCTCGGCGGTGAGCTGCTGCTGAGCGCCGGGCTGACGCTCAAGGACCCGGACGCCTTTGTGGCGCGGCTGGTGGAGGCGGGGGCGGCGGCGCTCGGTTTCGGGGTGACGCCGGTGTTCGACACGGTGCCGCAGGCGCTGATCGAGGCGTGCGACCGGCACGGTCTGCCGCTGGTGGAGGTGCCGCCCGAGACCCCGTTCACAGCGATCGCCCGGGCGGTGTGGCGGCTGATGGCCGAGGCCCGGCACCGCGAGCTGCGCCGGGTGACCCGCGCCCAGCAGGCCCTGGCCACGGCGGCGGCCCGGCCCGACCCGATCCCTGCGGTGCTGCACCAGCTGGCGGCCCAGCTGGAGGGCCGGGCGGTGCTGCTCTCCGCGGACGGCGAGGAGCTGCACACGGCGGGCCGCCGCCCGGCCCCCGAGGCCGGGGCAGCACTGACCCGGCTCACCCGGGTGGTCTCCGGCGTGAAGCGCCCCGCCCCGGCGTCCGCCACCGACACACTGCGGGACGCGCACCTGTCCGCGTACGCACTGGGCGGCGGCCAGGGCCTCGTCCTGGCGCTGGCGACGGACCGGCGCGAGGCGGGCGACCACACGATCGCCGGAGTGGCCGTCGTCCTGCTCTCCCTGCTGGCCGCCCCGCATCAGGGCGCCGACGCGGCGGGCCGGTCGGCGGCCCTCGTACGGATGCTGCTGGGCGCGGACCCGCAGCACGTCGCCCCGCTGCTGGGTGGTGCCGAGCAGTGGACGGTGGTGCACGCGCGCCGCAGCGGCGACGGCCCGGTCGACCCGCTCACCGCCGGCGCGCTGGGCGCCGCTCTCGGCTCGGCCCTGGTCGACGCGGGCCGGGGCGGCGACGCCGTCAGGGTCCTCATCCCCGGCGGCGACCGGATCACCCCGCAGCCCGGCTGGACCCTCGGCGCCTCCGCCCCCGCACCCATCACGGCCCTCGACCTCGCCGACGGCCAGGCGGCCCGATCCCTGGGCCGCGCCATGGCCACCCGCACCCCACTGGCCCACCACGACACCGGTACCGGCGCAGGCCTGGCCGCCCTGATCCCTCCCGACCAGGCCGAGGCCCACGCCCGCGCCCTCCTCGCCCCGCTCACCGAGCCCCTGACCGAGACCCTGCGCTGCTGGCTGAGCCTGCACGGCAGTTGGGACCGCACGGCGACAGCCCTACAGGTCCACCGCAACACGGTCCGACAACGCATCGCCCGCTGCGCGACGCTGCTGGACGCGGACCTGGACGACATGGACGTACGCACGGAACTGTGGTTCGCCTTGCGGCGGGGGTGATCAGCGCCCCAGGAGGGCCCTGGATGGATCCTCCTGGGCGATCTCTCCCATCCACATGCGCCGGCCGAGTTCGTCGAGCTCGGCCCGGCGCTCCTCGTACTCGGGCAGCGCCTGCGACAGCAGTCGCCAGAAGCCCGCCCGATGACCAGAGATTCGCACGTGGGCCAGCTCATGGGCGACGACGTAGTCCACAAGATGCATCGGAAGCTGGAAGAGCGGCCACCCGAGGCTCATACGGCCGGGGCCCCGCTCATCGTCACCTGGGCGGTATCTGCCCCACCGCCCGCCGAGATCACACACATCGAGATCCGGTTCGTCGACCGCCATTCTGGCTGCCCACGGTTGGAGCCGCCCGGACGTCCAGCCAAGCCCGGCACGGCAGTACCAACCGATCAACGCCGCCCTGCCCTGTTCCGGATTGCCAGCAGCCGCCGCGCGATCTGGCCCTCCAGGAGCGAGGGGACCGCGCCGAAGGCACCGGCCAGATAGGACTTCGTCAGGTCCTCTTCCTCGCCCGGCGACGCGGCGGTCAGCGGATACAGCTCCGTGGCCCCGTCCCTGTCCTTCTCCGTCAACCACACCTGGCCCGGTTCCAGCAGGCGACCGCCGCTCGGCGTACTGAGCACCGACGGGTCGTGCGACGTGAAGACGAGCTGCGCACCCTTCGGGTTGGCCTCGGGATCGTGGAAGAGGCGGACGACCTCGGCGGCGAACCGCGGGTGGAGGCTCGAATCCAGCTCGTCGATGAGCAGCACGGCACCCTCGTCCAGCGCAAGGAGCAGTGGGCCGAGCAGCGCGAACCACGAGCGGGTGCCGAAGGACTCATGCCGCCAGTCGAAGGCCACGTCGCCGGTTGCCGACCGGTGGGCGAGTCTCACCGTGGCGCGGCCCTGGCCCTCCTCGACGACCTCGGCTCCGGTGATCCCCAGGTCGGCGACCCTCAGCAGCTCGTTGATACGGCGTGCGCGGCTGCCTGAAAGCTCTTTCGTGGTGAACGCCTCGCGCTGCGTCCGCTCGTCCTCCGGGTTGATGAGCCAGAGATTGCGGCGGAACCAGTGGAAGAGCGGCGAGAGCTGGGGATGGTTGTCCGTACCGGCCGTGGACAGGAGCAGCGCGTTCGGCCGGGTGCGCCGCTCAAGCTGGGACCGGTCCTTCACCCGGCTGCCGGGCCAGTCGTACACCTTGGCGCGTGAGGCGTCGCGGTCGAGCCATACCTGGCGGTGCCCGCGGGGGTAGCTGTGCAGCCATTCCGCCTCGACTCGTTCCGAGCCGAGCTCGAAGCCGTACGTCCAGCGCACGTCGTCGATCACGAGATCGGCCTCGAAGAAGCTCGGCTCGTCGCCCTCCTTGGCGTCCAGTGCGAAGGGGGTCCGTGCGGTGCCGTCGAAGGACGCCCAGCGCGCGTAGGAGTTCAGGACAGCCGTGCGCATATCGGTCAGGGCGGCCAGCACGTTCGACTTGCCCGAGGCATTGGCTCCAAAGATGCCGATCAGGGGAAGAACGCCTGAGGATCGGCCACCCGCCAGATCGAGGGGGCGCGCGACTCCGCTCGGTTCACCTTCGGGGACGACGAAGGACAGCTCCTGCTCCTCGCGCAGGGAGCGTACGTTCGCCACACGGAATCTCAGCAGCACACTGCCCTCCTCTCGCATCCTCGCGGTCAGACTAATCGTCGGTACGGACATCAGCGTGCCGGTTGAGGCCACGGCCTCCCGGAACATACCGTTCCCGACCGGTCTAAGAGGACTGAAAAGCTGATCATTTCGATGCAGCACGCACGCGCCACCCAGGTACTGGAGGCAGGCGGCCGACCGGCTCACACCGCGCGCCGGGGTGCGGGGAAGCGCCGCCGCCCGGCCCCCGACATCGGGGCGGCGCTGACCCGGCTCACCCGGGAGTTCCTGCTTTCCCTGCTGGCCGCCCCGCATCAGGGCGCAGACGCGGCGGGCCGGTCGGCGGCCCTCGTACGGATGCTGCTGGGCGCAAACCTGCAGCACGTCGCCCCGCTGCTGGGCGGTGCCGAGCAGTGGACGGTGGTGCACGCACCTCGGACGCAGTTGGCCGATTGCAGGCCTGCGACTGAGACCGACCGGCAAAAACGATCCATGCATTGCTGAATTCAGGAATGCGTGTACTGTCGTAATGTGCTGACACTCGCCGCTGACATCGAGGTGCTGGCGCGGTTCGGTCGCGCCCTCGCCGACCCCATCCGCTGCCGCATCCTGCTCGCCCTGGGGCAGGCTCCGGCCTACCCGGCCGACCTCGCCGACTCTCTGCAGATCTCCCGGACCCGGCTGTCGAATCACCTCGCGTGCTTGCGCGACTGCGGCCTGGTCGTGACCGTCCCCGACGGCCGGCGCACCCGCTACGAGCTCGCCGACGAACGTCTCGGGCACGCCTTGGACGACTTGCGCAACGCCGTCGTCGCCGTCGACGCCGACCGCACCTGTGCCGAGGCGGACGAGAAGGGGTGCTGCTGAATGACCGCGGTATCACTCGGACCGAGCCCGGCCCGCCGTGATGCGCTGACCCGACGCATACGCCTGCTGGTCGCCGCGACCATCACCTACAACGTCATCGAGGCAATCGTCGCGATCAACGCCGGCACCATCGCCTCCTCCACGGCGCTGATCGGCTTCGGGCTCGACTCCGTCATCGAGGTGTCCTCCGCCGCAGCCGTCGCCTGGCAGTTCTCCGCGGCCGACCACGCCGTCCGCGAAGCCCGCGAGCAGCGCACGCTGCGGATCATCGCCGTCTCCTTCCTCGCCCTCGCGCTGTACGTGAGCGTCGACTCCGTGCGCGCGCTGACCGGAACCGGCGATGCCGACCACTCCGTCCCCGGCATCGTCCTCGCCGCGCTCTCGCTGGCGATCATGCCGTTCTTGTCCGCGGCCCAACGCAAGGCCGGCCGGGAACTCGGCTCCGCCTCCGCCGTCGCCGACTCCAAGCAGACCCTCCTCTGCACCTACCTCTCCGCCGTACTCCTGGTCGGCCTGCTGGCCAACCTGCTCCTCGGCTGGTCCTGGGCCGACCCGATCGCCGCCCTTCTCATCGCCGCCATCGCCGTCAGGGAAGGCCGTGATGCCTGGCAGGGCAAGGGCTGCTGCGCCCCCAGCTCCGCCGCCACGACGCCGGCCGCCGCCTCGGAGGCCGCCCCCTGCGACTGCTGCACCTGAGCCACACGGGAGCCCGACATGCGCAACGACACCATGAAGATCGAACTGCTGGTCGTGCCCGGCGGTGAGCGCAGCGACGAGCCCCGCCACGCCGTGCCCCATGCCGGTGTTCACCCGGCCCCGCATCCAGCCCTGGTGCGTGTGGGCGGAGTACTGGCCGACGCGCAGCCGACGTAGGTCACCGCTGTCGCACAACTCCGTCAAGTGGGCTGCGAATGACAGGAGTTGACTCCGCCTCGGCTGGGGTGTGCCGACGCAGAGTGCCAGCAGTGTGCCGGTCGGTCTTAGTCGGGCGGTTTGGCAATCGCGTCCTTCAGGATCTGGACGGCTGTGTTCTCGGTCGGTGTTGGCCGGCTGGAGAGGCGGTGGACCATGACCCAGGTCCCGTCCTCCAACGCGCCCGCGAAGACGGAGGCATCCCGGGTAGCGCCATTGTGCCAGCGCAGGCGCCCTGACGTCTGCCAGGTCAGCGCGGGTTCACCCAGCTTTCGTTCGACGAGCAGCTTGGTCACCAGACGTGCGGCCTCGCGCGGGGTGGCCCACATCCCTCCGGCGGGCAGGATCGCGCCACTCATGGTCCAGGGGCGAAGGGGCCGGCCCAGGAACCCGCGTCCACTGAGTCGTCTGGCCGACGGCGGATTCGAGGTCACCTCGGTGATGTCCAAAGGAGTGAGCACGTACCGGTTCAGGAGCTCCTCGTACGATGCGTCCGCCGCAGCGGAGAGTGCCGCACCGAGGATGGCGTAGCCGAGGTTGGAGTACTCCGCTTCTCCGCCCGGAGGTCCGGTGGTGAAGGTGTCGAGGCGTTCCAGGACGGCGTTCAGGGCTTCGGAGTCGAAATCAGCGTACGGGTCGAGCCGTCGTAGATGCGGCGGAACCCGAGGCAGCGCGGCGGTGTGCCCCGCGAGGTGCCGCAGGGTGATGCCGGTCCCGGCAGGTATGCGGAGGAATTGGTCGAGTGGGTCGTCGAGTTGGAGCAGTCCTGCTTCAGCCAGCTGGGCGAGCAGGGTTCCGGTGAGTGGCTTGGTCAGCGAGCCGATCTGGACGAAGCGGTCGAGGTCATGGCCGTGGCTGACCTGGGGGGCCTGGGTGCTACTGAGAATGCAGGTGGGTACCGGGGGCATGGTGCGCCTTCAGTCGGTGATGGGGGGCAGTGCGCAGGCCGCTGTACCGCCCGGCATGCGGTGTCGGTTCCTGGCCACCGTTCGGTAGACGACGTGCGCTGCCAGGCTGATAGGGGGAAGCCGCAGGCAGCGACCCATGAGCCGGTACCTGCGGGTGAGGGAGGAGCCGAAAAGACGGCCAGGGCAGGGCGCCGCCGTAGCGCACCTGGCCCCCGTCGAACAGTAGAACTTCTCTGTCCAGGCGTCCCAGGTGGGGCTGAGTCAGTTCCGGCGGGAGGGTCTGCCAGGCGACAGCCTCCGCCCGAGGTCTGGGAGCAGGCCGAGCGAGAGGTCGACTTCCCGCTGCGTGTACGCGGTGGCCGCAGCAGAAAAGATGGGTGCCTTGACGCGCTGGGCATGCAGGGGGCGTCGGTGCCGGTTCTGACTCCGAATGAGGCAGATGCTCTGTCCCGTGCCACTCCCCCGTGCCACGGGGTTCTGCGCAACGCTCCTCACAGCCTCTCCGTGACCGGCGTCACCGCTCGCCGCCATGGACTCTGCTCGGCCGCAGAGCACGCCAGCACCGCAACCGTGCTCACCCGCCCGTGGCGAAGCCGGGAAAAAGCGTCATGCCGCCATCGACGTAGAGCGTCGCACCCACAACGTAGTCGAAGAGGTCGGATGCCAACGCCGCCACAGCTGTGCCAATGTCCTCCGGGTCGCCGACGCGGTTGTAGGGGATGAAACGAAGCAGGCCGGCTTCGGACTCAGGAGAATCCCAGGCGCTGCGATTGATCGGGGTGCGGATCGCCCCAGGAGCTATGGCGTTGACCCTGATCTTGTGGGGTGCGAGTTCCTGAGCCAGGGTTTCCATCATCATCATGACACCGCCCTTGGATGCCGCGTAGTTGACGTGCCCGGCCCAGGGAATCACCTGATGGACCGAGCTCATGCAGATGATCTTCCCTGCGGACTTGGACACCTCTGGTACGACGCCACGGCGCAGGAACTCCTTTGCCGCCTCGCGGGCGCACAGGAACTGGCCGGTCAGGTTGACGTCGAGAACCTTCTGCCACTGCGACATGGTCATGTCGATCGCGGCGGCATCGCGTTGCAAGCCGGCGTTGGCCACGAGGATGTCGATCGTGCCGAGTTCGTCGACCATCTTGGAGACCATCTCGACCACTTGGTCCTCTTGGGAGACGTCCGCCTCGTGCGCGTAGGACCGCACGCCGAGATCCTCGATCTGCCGCACTACGTCCTGGGCTGCTTCGCCCCCGGAGACGTAGTTGACCACGACATCGGCGCCCATTCTTCCCAGGCCGATGGCGGTGGCCCTGCCAATGCCGGAGTTCGCTCCGGTGACCAGCGCCTTCTGCCCCTTGAGCAGCGGTTGCGAGCTGCTCCGGCCCCCCTCGCCGACACTGCTGCCCACCGGCTTCTCCCTCTCTGTACTGACCTCTTGGCGGCTTTGAGGACTGGGTCGTCGAACACGAAGATGCGGCACTGTGGCTCACCGTTCTTCCCAGGGGGCATCGAAGGTTTCCATGCGCTGCCGGTCGAGGGCATCGTCCAAAGTGGTGGCGGCCATGATCAACGAAAGATGAGTGAACGCCTGTGGGAAATTGCCCAGTTGCTCACCGCTGGGGCCTATCTCCTCGGCAAACAGACCGACATGGTTGGCGTAGGTCTGCATCTTCTCGAAGGCGTAACGCGCCGGGCGCAAGCGCCCAGCGCGGGCGAGGGCGTCCACATAGAAGAAGGTGCACAGGCTGAAGGTGCCTTCGGAGCCGCGCAGTCCGTCGGGGGAGGCCTCGGGGTCGTAGCGGTAGACAAGGCTGTCCGACACGAGGGTGCGTTCCATGGCATCGAGCGTGGACAGCCAGCTCTCCGTCTTCGGAGCCAGGAAGCCGACCCGGGGGATGAGCAGCAGCGCGGCATCGAGGACTTCGCCTCCGTAGTGCTGCACGAGAGCCTGGTCCTTCTCGTTCCAGCCACGTTGCATCACCTGTTCGAGGATCGCGTCACGAGAGGCGGTCCACCGCACGGTGTCGGCGGGACGGCTGTACGTGGCCGCCAAGCGCAGCCCCCGGTCGAAGGCCACCCAGGACATCACTCGGCTGAAGGTGAAGTCCTTGCGCCCGCCGCGGGTTTCCCATATGCCCTCGTCGGGCCGGTCCCAGGAGTCAGCAAGCCAGTCCAACGTCCGGGCGACGTTCTTCCAGCCGTGATAGCCGGCCCGCATGGTGATCTCGCCGCCCTCGGCCAAGGCGTAAAGCGCCTCGCCGTAGATATCCAGCTGCAGCTGACCGGCGGCGCCGTTCCCGGCTCTCACCGGATACGAGCCGCGATAGCCCTCGAAGTGCGTGAGCTCCTCCTCCGGCAGCTGAGGGTCTCCGTCGACGCGGTACATGATCTGCAGCGGCTCACCTCCGATGCCCTCACGAGCTCGGAAGCGGTCTCCCAGCCAATGGGTGAAGTGCGCCGCTTCTTCGACGTACCCGAGGTCGAGCAGGGCACGCACCGACAAAGAGCCGTCGCGGATCCAGGTGTACCGGTAGTCCCAGTTGCGTTCCCCGCCGATCTGCTCCGGCAGACCCATGGTGGCTGCGGCGATCGGAGCGCCCGTCGGAGCGTAGGTGAGCAGTTTGAGAGTGATGGCCGATCGGTGCACCACTCCCGGCCAGCGCCCACGGTACCGGGAGGCACGAATCCAGCGCTGCCAGAATCCCACCACGTCCCAGAACTGCCTGATCACGCCGTCCGGTGTCGGGGGATCCGGGGGCTGACTGTCCACGGTGTCGACGGTGAACACCGCGGCGGCCACCTCCCCCGCATTCAAAGTGACGGCGCCCCGCACGTCCCTGCCGTCCGGCTGCAGGGGGAACGTGCTCTGCACATACGCGGTGACACCCGGGGTCCGGAAGGTGGCGGTGCCGTCGCGGAGGTCGAGCTCATGGCCGGCCCGGCCGTAGTCGAACCGCGGCCGGCACTCCAACACGAAGCGCATACTGCCGCGTACTGCCCGCACTCCGCGGATCAGTGTGTGCCGGTCGGTGGCCCTGCCGGTTCGGTCCGGCGGCATGCAGTCGAATATCTCCCCGACCCCGTCGGGCGACAGGAAACGCGTCACCAGGACCGCGGTGTCGGGATAGTAAAGCTGCTTGCACGTGGCGCCCCTGGCCTCCGGAGCGAACAGGAAATGGCCGCCGCGGTCATGATCGAGCAGGGCGGCGAATATGCTGGGCGAGTCGAACCGGGGGGCCGCGAACCAGTCGATGACCCCCTGCGAAGAAACCAGGGCAGCAGTCTGCAGGTCGCCGACGATGCCGTGGTCGGCGATGGGCGGGTAACGATCCATCGTCCTGTCGCCTTTCCGAAGCCCCTCTTCCACTGTCGTCTTGGTCTGCCAGGGACGCCAAGGGAGCACCGCACGGGCCGGGTACGCGAGCAGCGCTCAGGATGTGGGGTCGCCGGTGCCCTGGGCGCCTTCTCCATC
Organism: Streptomyces sp. NPDC002785; assembly: GCF_040295565.1. Taxonomy (NCBI): domain Bacteria; kingdom Bacillati; phylum Actinomycetota; class Actinomycetes; order Kitasatosporales; family Streptomycetaceae; genus Streptomyces; species Streptomyces sp. NPDC002785. Next base: position 40,612 of record NZ_JBEOVN010000009.1, read on the forward strand.
TGCTCCTTCTGGTACGTCCAAGCCCTCACCCGCGCCGGGCGCCTGGACGAAGCCCGCCCAACCTTCGAGAAGATGCTCACCTACGCCAACCATCTCGGCCTGTACGCCGAAGAGACCGGCCACACCACAGAGCAACTGAGCATTTTCCCGAGGCGTTCACATACCCGAGCCTCACTGGCGCCGGGTTCGACCTCGACGGGGCCAGGACTGACAACTGACCGGCAGCGCCCCGCGAGCAGTCGCCGCGCGAGTCGGCGGTGCTCGGCTCATGCTGGAAGAAAAGGGGGGTGCGGCGACAAAGGAAGTGGTGGGGATGCGAACCGTTGTGGACCTCACGCGCTGCCAGGGCTATGCACAGTGCGTTTTCCTCGCACCAAAGATGTTCGAACTGCACGGCGAGGAAGGATTGCTGTATGCCACGGCCGTCCCCGACGACCAGGCCGAACACGTGCGCCAGGCTGCGGCGGCCTGTCCGGTCCAGGCCATCCTCGTCGGTGAAGAGGTGAACCCCGATGGCCGCCGGTGATCTTCGGGCGGGCCGGATCGTGATCGTCGGTGCGTCCCTGGCGGGGCTGAGGGCTGCGGAGACGCTGCGCGAGGAGGGCTTCACCGGCTCCCTCACGGTGGTCGGGGACGAGCCCCATCCGCCCTACGACCGGCCGCCGCTGTCCAAGCAGGTACTGCTCGGCCGGGCGACGGCGGACACCACCGAACTGCCGATGCGCCGGGACCCGGATGCCGACTGGCGGCTGGGAACGGCCGCCACCGGGCTGGACCCTTTGGAGAAGCGGGTGCTGCTGGCGGACGGAGAGTCGCTGCCGTACGACAGGCTGCTGATCGCCACAGGGACCCGGGCGCGGCCCTGGCCCAACCCGGCAGAGGGCGCCCTGGACGGGGTGTTCACCCTGCGCACGTGTGAGGATGCCGCAGGACTGGCCGAGCGACTGGACGCCGGGCCGAGGCGGGTGCTGGTGATCGGTGCCGGTTTCACCGGCTCGGAGATCGCCTCGGCCTGCCGGGAGCGCGGACTGGATGTCACGGTTGCCGAACGCGGCCCCGCGCCCCTGGTGGGCGCACTCGGCGGCACCCTGTCGAAACTCGCGGCCGCCATGCAGCGCAACCACGGCGTAGACCTGCGCTGCGGGGTCACCGTCACCGCCCTGCGCGGGAACGGCAGCTTCACCGGCGCGGACCTGTCCGACGGCACGCGTGTCGACGCGGACGTGTGCGTCGTGGCGCTGGGGGCGGTCCGCAACGTCGAATGGCTGGCCGACTCCGGACTGGCGGCGGGCCCGCGCGGGATCGCCTGCGACGCCGGGTGCCGCGCCTTCAACATGTACGGCATCGTCACCGACGACGTCTTCGTGGCCGGCGACGTCTCCCGCTTCCCCCACCCGCTCTTCGGCTACCAGATGCTCTCCCTGGAGCACTGGGGCAACGCGGTCGAGCAGGCCGAAGTGGCAGCCCACAACATGATCAACCCGGGGCCCAGGCAGCGCCCGCACCTCGCCATTCCGACATTCTGGTCGACCCAGTTCGGGCTCAACATCAAGTCTGTGGGCGTACCGACCTTCTCCGACCACGTGGTCATCGCCCAGGGCTCTCTGGAGGCGCGCCGTCTGGCGCTGGTCTACGGCTACCAGGGGCGGGTCACCGCCGCGGTCACCGTCGACATGGCCAAGTCGCTCGACTACTACCGGCACCTGATCGAGACCGCGGCCCCGTTCCCGCCCCCGCCCGGCGCGCTGGACCGTGCGCTCGCGGCCGACGTCACGATTCCGTCCGACGTACCGGATCCGAAGGGGCTGTCCCACGGCCCCACCGTGGCGCTCACCGGTTACCTGCCCGACCGCCGACTGACCGTGGTGCAGCCCCCGCGCTGACCCACGTCCCGTCCCACGACGAGGAGCCACCATGGACTCCGAGACTCTGCTGGCACGGATAACCGACTACGCCAGTCGCCCCAACCCCTACCCGCTGTATGCGGAACTCCGCGCGGCCGGTCCCGTGGTACGGCAGGCGGACGGCAGCTACCTGATCGGCACATACCACGAGACCGCCGCACTGCTTCACGACCCACGCATGAGTGTCGACCCCCGTACCCGTGGCGAAGTGACACACAAGCCGCCGTTCCTGCTGCTCGACGACCCGGAACACCACAGGCTGCGCACGCTGGCCATGCGGCCCTTCGGGCCACCACACAACCCGGGCCGGGTCGACGCCATGCGCGGCGAGATCGACCGGATCACCAAGGAACTGCTGGCATCCTTCGAGGCAGGGCGGCAGATCGACCTCGTCGACGACTTCGCCTACCCGCTGCCCGTCACAGTGATCTGCCGCCTGCTCGGCGTCCCCCGCGAGGACGAGCCGCGGTTCCGGGCCTGGTCCGACGCTCTGGTCGCAGCCGCCGACTTCCGGCCCGGCCAGGACACCACCGAGGCGAACAAGGCCGGCGAACAGGCACGGATCGAGATGGGCGGATACCTGGTCGACCTCGCCGAACAGCGCCGCGGCAGTCCGGACGACGACATGCTCTCCGCCTTCGTCAACGAGCCGGATCCGACCCTGCGGCTCACCCGGGAAGAACTCGCAGAAACGGCCATACTGCTCCTCATCGCCGGACACGAGACCACCGTCAACCTGATCACCAACGGGGCGCTCACCCTGCTGCGCCAGCCCGAGCACCTGGACCACCTGCGCCGCGACCCCGGCCTGCTGCCGCGAGCCGTGGAGGAACTGCTGCGCTACGAACCCCCCGTCCACATGCGCGAACGCGTCCCCCACGGCGACATCGATGTCGCCGGCACCACGATCCCCGCAGGCGCATCCGTGGTCCTTGCGCTGGCCTCGGGCAGCCGCGACCCCATGAGGTTCCACGAGCCCGACCGGTTCGACCCCACCCGCCCGGACAACCAGCACCTCGGCTTCGGCAGCGGTATTCACCTGTGCTACGGGGGTCCCCTGGCCCGTATCGAGGCCCAGGCCGCACTCGGCGCGCTGCTTCCCTACCTGGGCACGGCGCGCCTGCTCCAGGACCCGCCTCCCTACCGGCAGAACGCCATGCTTCGCGGTCCCCGCCACCTGCCCATTCAGCTCTGAGTTCCGGCCCATGCCCATGTGATTACGGCGAGCACAGCGCCTGGCGCCTCTTCGCGGTTTCCGCGGCAGGCGTTCTCGTGGCCGGTGGTGCCGGGACCGCCGATCGCGGCACCACCGCGCGGAGACTGGACTGGCCGTCGTGGATCTTGCGAATGAGGGGCCGTTCGAGACAGAGCGTTTCGCCTGGCGTCAGCTCTACCAGGCATGCCTGGCGAGCATCACCGGCGGCCACGCCATCGTGTTCCACTAACGTTTCCTCAACGGTAGTCATTTCCAGATGCTGTTGAGGACGAGCGCGGCGCGGGAGATGTTCACTGACGACGGGTTCGCCATTCGGGGGCGAGGATCCCCCACATCTGCTTGTCGTGACGGGTGCCGCCGTAGGGCCAGTACTCGCGCCGTACGCCTTCGAGCGTCATGCCGAGCCGTTCGGCCACTGCGGAGCTGCGCTCGTTGTCGGCTCGGCAGTGCCACTCGGCGCGGTGCAGCCCCCGGGAGGTGAAGGCCCAATCCAGCAAAGCGCGGCACGCCTCTGTGATCAGGCCGTGGCCCTCGGCGGCCGGCTCCAGCCAGCAACCGATCTCGCACGAACCAAAGTCGGCGTCGAAGTCCACGAACATCACACCGCCGACCAGCGTGCCGTCGAGCCAGATACCGAAGACCCGGGCGCCGTCCCCGGCCTGACGCTCGGCGTAGCGGCGCAGTGTGGCCCGCGCCCCGTCGAGGTCGTCGGTGACGAACCCCGCCCCGACCCACGGCCGGATGTGCTCGCGGGCCCGGTCCAGGTGGGCGGCGAACTCCTCGGCATGCCATATCTCAAGCGGACCGAGGCGGGCGTTGTCCCGTAGTGGGAGGGAGTACATGATGACCTCGCATTCACATAACAAGCGTTATGATTATGTACCGTAGCAGCATGCCACCACGAATCAAGGGGGACCACGAGGCCCGTCGGCACGACGTCTCCGAGGCGGTCTGGCGGGTGTTGGCCGCACGCGGCTTCGGCGGACTGACCATGCGCGCCGTCGCCGCCGAACTCGGCGCCACCACCGGCCTGCTCACCCACTACTTCCCCACCAAACGCGACTTGGTCGCGTACGCCCTCGACCTGCTCGACCTGCGAAGCGCCTCCCGCCCCCGGCGCGCCGGGGGGAAGGGCCTGTCCGCCTTGAGAGCCGTGCTGCTGGACGTCCTGCCGCTGACCGACGAGGCCACCAACAGCAGCCGGATCTGGGTGTCCTCCTGGGACACCGCACTCGCCGACCCCGGGTTGAGCGACGACTACGCCCGCAAGTACGGGCGGAGCCGCGACAAGCTGTGCGATCTGGTCGTCGCAGCCCAACAGCTCGGCGAACTGCCCGCCGGAGACCCGGCCCGCATCGCGGCCGGCGCCCAGTCCTTCGTGCTCGGCCTGGTGGTACAGGCCCTGCTCGATCCCCAGGCGTTCCCACCCCACCGCCAGGCCGAACTCCTTGACGACTACCTGGCCACGCTGGCCTCCCGGCCCTCATCCGGCAGCGATCACGAGTGACTCCGGAGAGGTTCCGCCGCTCCGGACGTCCGAGGCGTCGCGTTCGCGGCCGGGGCCCGCAGTCGAAGGCCGCGGCTTTCGGCGATCCTGTGCACATCGCGCAGCGCCTCGGCCATGCGGGCCACGACATAGCGGAGCTGCGCCGAGGTGACTGATGTGGTTCGAGGACCAACCGCCGCTGGCTTACGGCGAGGCCTTAAGCATGGGGAAGGTACACGATTCCCCGTCCGTAGTACGGCAGTTGCAGAGCCGCTACGATCTTGCCTTGAGCGACGCTATGCCACTGAAGGAGTCACAAGCCCTGCTGAGGGCGACAGCGAAGGAATACGGACACCATGACTGACCGCATCATCCTGGACGCCTCCACGTTGAGCGGCTGGCGCAAGTCGTCGTACAGCGGCAGCGAATCCGGCAGCTGCGTCGAGGTGCTGGACGGCCACCCCTCCGGCGTCCCCGTCCGCGACTCCAAGACCCCGCACGGCCCCGCCCTGGTCTTTCCGGCAGCCGGCTGGTCAGCCTTCGTCGCCGCGGTCAAGGACGACAGCCTCCCCGCCTGATACTCCAGTGCGAGGCCGTCGTAGCGCGAGTCCCGGCCGTATGACTCGTCGACGGTCACCCAGTGGGCGGTGACCCCGGTGTCAGCACGGCGGCGATCATCTTGCAGGAGCCGCCCCGGGACCGCAGAGTCGGACTGGGGCACGGCAGCCAGCAGGTCCGAGGATGCGTGTGGAACGGCGGGTGCGCATACACAGGGTCCGGCTGGGCAACGACGAGGTCCGGGTGGTTCGGCCGGACCCGGGTCCGGCGCGGTTGGCGCTGCGCGACGGCCCCGGCATACCGGCACCGCCACCCGGACGCCGGGCACTTCCGCGTCGAGCTCAGGTCGCATGCGGCGCCGGCCGACATGCCGAGGGCCCGCCGGTGCACCGGCGGGCCCTCAGTATCTGAGCCCAGCAGGCGGCTCGGGGGGCGATCAGTAGATGCGGAACGACGTCCCGGTCACGAGGCTGCCGTTGAACGTCGCCTTGGTGTTCGGGGGCAGCGCCACCTCGCTGCAGGCCCCCGCCCAGCACGCACGCGCGGTGTAGTTACCGGTGTACCAGCCACTGCGGGACGGCCAGTTCCCGGTGAACGTCCCCGCGCTGCCGTAGAAGCCCTGGTGCGCGTAGGGGACCTGGCCGCTGTAGTAGCAGCCCTCACCGGAGTTGCAGATGTTGTGGTTGCCGATCGTCGGCCCGATCGCGTCGTCCTTTTCGACCGAGAGGATCTGCCCGGTGGCGGGGTCGAGCTCGACCGCCTTCGGGGCGTCCGAGTTCAGGAGTTGCCGTTCCTGACTGCTCAGACCCGGTGTGGGGTTGGTGCCGGCCGCGGCGGGCCCGACCATGGTCATTCCGAGTGCGGCGGACATAGCAAGGACCGCGGTCGCCGGGGCCAGGCGGCGCGTCAGCGTACGCATACGATGGTTCCCCTTCGTTGATACTTAGTCATGGCCTGTCATAACGCGTCGGAAACGTACCAAGGACAAGGGCATTACTCACCGCAACCACATGCTTGCCCAGAGAGATTGGCTTGATCCGATACCGGCCTTAGTGCCGGTGGGCTGGCATATTCGGGTCAGCTCGCTCTGCGATGCGGATGGCCGGATCGACTGGAAAGTGACGCGCGTGGACCGGCCTCCTGCCGCTTCGGACAGAAGCTGAGAGATCCCCGCCCGCCGCATGCCCGCCCCGGACGCCGCGAGCGCCCTCCGCACCGGACTCCTGCGACTCCTTGCACCGGACACCGGGAAGCCCTGACGTCTCGGGCCGGTTCGGGGACGGGGAGCGGGCTTTGTTCCCCGGGGCCGTGAGCCGTCCGCACCGGCGCGAACGACCGTCCCCGTCAGGAGAGACGGCGTCGAAACGTCCGTCCCCGGCCCACAGCGGATGTGGACCGGGGACGGGGCTGTTCATGCCGCGCGGGTGTGCAGGGGTGCCGCGTTACGCCTTCGTCGGCGCGGGAGTCTCGCCGGTACGGTCGACCGCGGCCTTGGTGAGGACCGCGGAGGTGCCGACAACGGTTCCGGCCGGGCCGGCGTCGCCGGATTCGGTGAGGACCGTGCGCTCTCCGAGGAACGCGTACGTGCTCCGGTCGAAGACCCACTGCGTCTGCTGCCCGCGTGCCGTACGGGCGACGGCGATGCCCTTGCGTCCTGCGGCGTCGGTGGCCGCATCGATCACCGTGACTCCGGGGATCTTCGCGGCGGCCTTGTAGAGCGCGGCGCCGACCTGCGGGGGTGCCCAGGTCTCGGCCAGCAGGTCGCCGATTGCGGTGAATGCTCGCTGGTCCGGGTCCTGGCCCTGTCCGTGGGTCTCGTCCCGGATCAGCTTCAGCAGGGCGTCCGGGTCGGTGGGCAGCGACGCGACGTACTCGTGCGTGGGGTCGCTGACCGACGCCGCCTTCTTGTGCGAGGTGCGCTGCTTGGGTGTTGCCCCTCGGCTGTCGAGTTCGTAGACCGGTGCGTCGTCGCCGATCGAGGAGTCGGGCTCGCCCTCCTCGCGCAGCAGGCCGGGGCGACTGCCGTCGGCGGACAGCCACACCTGCCGCGTGTGCACGGAAGGCATGGTCACCTTGCCGCCCCCGGCGCTCTGCCCGGCGTAGGCGACCTTGCTCTCGATGTACACGAACTGGTCGGCGCCGACCGTCGGTTGCTTCTTCCCGGCGGCGGCGAGTGCGATGCGGTCGAGGAGCTGTGCCGCTTCGGACGTGCCGGGGGTGCGGCCACCCGCGACCGCGGTGGTGCCGTGACCCGGCGAGTCCGTGAGGTTGACCACGGCGATGCCGCCGACCGCCAGGGCGCAGGCGATGGCGGGCACCATGACCTGGACCAGACGTCGGCGCGGGCGCGAGGCCCGGGGGGTGAGGCCGCCACGCGGCTCGGTGACGGTGGCCTTGTTCATCAGCGCTTCCTTCAGCAGTAGTTCACGGTCGGGTTCCATGCCGGGGACCGGCGGCGGGGGCAGCAGTGCGTTGAGGCCGGGGCGTTCGGTCTCCTCGGACCGGTGGTGCGTACGGCGCCGCGAGGTGAAGTTCATCCGTGGTTCTCCTGGGTCAGCAACGGGGCCACCGTGCGGCCCGGCAGTGGCTTGTCGGGGGTGGTGGTGACGGGGGCTCTGTTTCCCGTCACGGGTGACCGTTCGGTTCCGGCCCGCGTGTCCCGCGCGCGGGTGGCTCGGGCTTCGGCCTCGGTGAGCTCGCGCAGTCGGGTACGGGCGCGGGACAGGCGCGACCGGACGGTGCCGACCGGCACGCCGAGTGCCTCGGCCGCTGCCGCGTAGTCCAGGCCGGCCCACACCACGAGGGTGAAGACCTCCCGGTCCCGGCGGCGCAGGCGGGCGAGAGCGGCGTGCGCGGCACGCAGTTGCTCGCTGTCCGCGAGGTGCGTGACGAGATCGTCGGCGAAGTCCGGGATCGAGCCGCGTTCCGGGACGCGGGCGAGCGCGATCTCGCGGCATCGGCGTGCACGTGCGTTGCGGCGCATGATGTTGGTGGCGATGCCCAGCAGCCACGGGCGCAGGCCGTCTCCGTCGGGGCGCAGCTTCTCCCTGCTGCGCCACGCCTCCAGGAAGGTCGACGAAACGACGTCCTCGGCTTCCGCCCAGTTGCCCGTCACCCGCAGGGCATAGCGGTACAGCACTTGGGCATGCTCGTCGTACAGCTCTCCCAGAGCGTCGCGGTCTCCGCGGCGGAAACGATTCCTCATGATTGATTCCACACTCTGCTCTGCCGCGCCCGTTGCGCCGGTTCCGGTGACGTGCGCCACACACACGCCACCTCGGGGCCACGTCCCCTTGTGTCTCGAAGTCACATCTCCGTGTCCCGTGTGACCTAGCTCACGGGAACGCCGACGCCCGGCAGCGCAGTGCAAGTCATGAACAGTTCTTCCGTACCCCGCCGGAGCGCGCTCCGGACGCTTGCTCTCGCCGTCGCCCTGGTTGGCAGCACGACGCCCGCGTGGAACGCAGCCGCCTTCGCCGCCGAACCGGCGACGTACACCCTCACGATCCATCACCTCGACCGCACCGGTCACAAGACGGCGGACTACAAGACCCACGTCACCGGAATCTCCGGGCCGGGTGCCGACGAGGCCGTCCAGCCGTACGACGCCTCCGGCACGACCACCGTGCGTCTGCCCAAGGGCCGGTACATCCTGGACAGTGCCCTGCCCGCCGGCACGGCCGCGGACGGCACGGACTGGGTCGTCCAGCCGCGCCTCGACCTCGACCGCGACACCACCATCACCGTCGACGCGCGGACCACCGCCCCCGTCGACGTACGGCCGCCCGACCGCTCCGCAGGCTTCAAGCACAGCGCGATGTTCGTCGAGGCCAAGCACGACGGCGCGGTCGAGAGCGTCAACCTGGTCAACGGTTCACCGAACCTGCGCGTCGCGCACCTGGGCCCCGACAGCGAACCCGGATCGGTGAAGCAGTGGTTCGACTCCTACTGGACGACCGACACCGCCGGCTACGCGCTCGGCCACACCGGCACCGGCAGCCGCGCCCTCACCGGGCTCGTCCGGCACCCCACCGCGAAGGACCTGGCCACTGTGCAGATCCGCGGCGCGGCCCGGCCGGGCACCGAGGGAAGGGCGACGGTCGCCCTGCAACCCACTGCCGGACCGACCCTCGGCGTCACCCACACCCTGTTGACCCCCGCGACCGCCACCTACTTCGTGACGCCTGAACGCGGCACCTGGGACATCGATTACTGGGCCCCCGCTGCGCCCGGCGCGACAGCGAACCGCTACAGCGCCAACGGCTTCGCCGTGCGCGCCGGCAGTACGACCACGCACACCTTCGACAACGCCGTCTTCGGCCCCGATCTCACCGGCCGCCCCGGCGTCGTGCGCGACGGCGACCGCCTCGCCGTCGATGTCCCGATGCTCGCCGACGGCGATGGCCACGTGCCGTCGTCACCGTCGTACGACATGGCCACGACCACTCTGCACCGCAACGGTGTGCGTGTCGGAGCGAAGACCGGCACCCCTGGAAAGGCCGAGTTCACCGTGGAGCCGGGGCGCGCGGAGTACCGGCTCACCAGCACGGTGAGGCGCGGCGGTGCACCCGGCGTCGCCACGCGGGTGAGCACGTCGTGGACCTTCACCTCGGACACGACGACAGGTCCCGTCCCGGTGCCGGTGAGTGCCGTGCGGTTCTCGCCCGAACTCAGCCCGACCGGCACCGCAGTGGCCAACGAGACGCTCCGTGTCCCGGTCACCGTGCTGGGCGCCGCCGCGAACGGACGCGCGCGCTCGGTGGCGGTCTCGGTATCCGTGGACGGCGGCGCTTCGTGGACCCTGGCCCCGGTCGAGCGCGGCGCCGTCACAGTCCACAACCCGCGCGCGGGCACCGGCGTCTCCCTGCGCGCCGCGCTGACCGACACCGACGGGAACACCCTCACCCAGACCGTCATCGACGCCTACCGCACCCAGTGACCCCGTGACACCTGCCCCCATGACCCCGTAGTCCGGGCAGGTGAACGGCGACCGTGTGCGCGCCGGTGTACACAGGGGCGCCCCGAGTGTGAGGCACGCTTCGGGCGCCCCTCCCTCCGCCCTGGCTTCTGCGGTAACAGCCGTGCCACGCTGACGATCACCAAGAGTGCCCAATCCGTCACGTATGGGAATGAAGGGGCTTCGCCATGAACCGCATCACCGCGCTCGCCGTCACCTCGATCGCCCTGGCCCTGGGACTCGGCGCCGGACCCGCCGCAGCCACAGCAGCCGAGAACGCCGCCACCGAAACCGACGCCGTCCAGAACGCCGCCACCGGGAGCGCCAGGGCCTCCTTCAGCTGCAGCCCCGGCTACTTCTGTATCTACAGCGACTGGAACGGAGGCGGCACCCGCTGCCAGTGGTCGGACAAGAAACGGGCGAATACCGCCGACGACTGCTCGTTCATCCAGCGGGGCCAGAACGTCCGCTCCGTCTGGAACGCGACCGGGCATCGCGTTCAGTACTACACCCAGACCAACTACAACGCCCGGGTCGGATCCACCCCTGCCGGAAGCGGCGGCAACCTCCAGGGGAACTACCAGATCCGCTCCTTCAAGCCCCAGTAGGCCAGTGGGCCGGCAGGAAAGAGAGCGATGTGCCCTTCACGGCCGGTGGCCGCGAGGGGCACATCGGCGTCTGCGGCCGGACGCTCCGCGCGGCGTGCCGAGCATCACCCTGGACAGCCTCGGTGACCGCCGGGTAACTTTTGACCAGAACTGAGCAAGCGCTTAGCCAGTTCGGCCGAAACCCGCCCGAAGCTGACCAAGGAGGCACCCCCGTGCGCCGTACGGTATTCAACGAGGACCACGAGGCGTTCCGGGAGACCATCCGCGCCTTCATCGAGGCCGAGGTCGTCCCTGTCTACGACGAGTGGTTCACGGCCGGCCAGGTGCCTCGCGACTTCTACTACAAGCTCGCCGAGCTGGGCATATTCGGCATCGAGGTGCCGGAGGAGTACGGCGGCGCCGGCGTGGAGTCCTTCAAGTTCGAGGCGATCATCTCCGAGGAGTGCGCCCGCGCGGCCGTCAACTTCGGCGGCTCCGGTGTGCACGTCCTGCTCTGCCTGCCGTACATCAAGGCGTACGCCACCGAGGAGCAGAAGAAGCGCTGGCTGCCGGACTTCGTCAGCGGCAAGACGATGTACGCCATCGCCATGACCGAGCCGGGCACCGGTTCCGACCTGGCCGGTATGAAGACCACCGCCAAGCTCTCCGAGGACGGCACGCACTACATCCTCAACGGCGCCAAGACGTTCATCACCGGTGGCGTCCACGCCGACCGTGTGATCGTCTGTGCCCGTACGGACGCGCCCAAGGCGGACGACCGCCGGCACGGCATCTCCCTCCTCGTCGTCGACACCAAGGCCGAGGGCTACTCGGTCGGCCGCAAGCTCGACAAGCTGGGCCTGCGTACCTCCGACACCGCCGAGCTGGCGTTCGTCGACGTCAAGGTGCCGGTCGAGGACCTCCTCGGCGAGGAGAACAAGGGCTTCTCCTACCTCGGCCAGAACCTGCCGCAGGAGCGCCTCGGCATCGCCGTCGGCGCGTACGCCCAGGCCAAGGCCGCTGTCCGGTTCGCCCAGAGTTACGTCTCGGAGCGCACCGTCTTCGGTAAGACCGTCGCGTCCTTCCAGAACACCAAGTTCGAACTGGCCGCCTGCCAGGCCGAGGTGGACGCCGCCGAGGCCGTCTGCGACCGCGCCATCGAGGCCCACGACGCCGGTGAGCTGACCGCCGCCGAGGCCGCCTCCGCGAAGCTGTTCTGCACCGAGGTCGCACACCGCGTCATCGACCGCTGCCTCCAGCTGCACGGCGGCTACGGCTACATGAACGAGTACCCGATCGCCCGCCTGTACGCGGACAACCGGGTCAACCGCATCTACGGCGGAACCAGCGAGGTCATGAAGTCGATCATCGCCAAGTCCATGGGCCTTTAAGAGCGGTTACATCCTCTCCATGAGCTCAGCACTCGACTCCCTGCTCGATCTGCTCGACCTGGAGCAGATCGAGCGGGACATCTTCCGGGGTACGAGCCGTTCGGCGGTCATTCCCCGTGTCTTCGGCGGCCAGGTCGCGGCCCAGGCCCTGGTCGCCGCAGGCCGTACCGTCCCGGCCGGCCCTCCCCGGGCTCTCGGCCCCGCTCGAGCGGGGGAGACCCCGTCCGCCCACTCCCTGCACTCGTACTTCCTGCGGATGGGCGACCCGGGCGCGCCGATCGTCTACAGCGTCGACCGCATCCGCGACGGCCGGTCCTTCACCACCCGCCGGGTCGTCGCCGTGCAGCACGGCCAGCCGATCTTCCATCTCTCGGCGTCCTTCCAGACGTACGAGGAGGGCCTGGAGCACCAGACGGACATGCCGCCCGCCCCGGACCCGGAGACGCTGCCCACGGCCGAGCAGATGCTGCCCAGGTACGCGGACCGCTTCAGCGATCCGGGCGTCGTGGACCGGCTGATCGAGGCGCGGGCCGCGGTCGACCTGCGGTACGTGGACGAGCCGCCCTTCGGCACTGTCGGCGAACCTCGCGAGCCCCGCTCCCAGGTGTGGTTCCGCACCAACGGCAAGCTCACGGACGACCCACTGCTGCATGTCTGCATGGCGACCTACGTCTCCGACATGACGCTGCTCGACTCGGTGCTCCTCGCCCATGGGCGAGGAGGCTGGGCGGTCGGCGACGTGGTCGGGGCGAGCCTGGACCACGCGATGTGGTTCCACCGGCCGTTCCGGGCGGACGAATGGCTGCTGTACGACCAGGAGTCGCCGACCGCGTCCGGCGGGCGCGGGCTCGGTCAGGCGCGCATCTACACGCAGGACGGCCGACTGGCGATCACCGTCATCCAGGAGGGCGTGGTCCGAGTCCCCCGGGACTGACCATTACCCGGCCGTACGGACCGGACAGGCCACGGCCCACCACATTTCGGATCACCCTTGCCGCGTCCGGCCTCGGATCAGCCCCTCCTCGTCCGGCCTCAGATCAGCCCTGCCGCGTCCAGCAGATAGTCCGTCAGCGGGTCGTAGAAACGCGGGTCCACGACATGGTCGTCCAGCGGTACGGCCACCTGGAGCGTCCCCTCCGCCTCGGCGAGGAACAGCGCCGGGTCGTTGCAGTCCGCGTACCCCACCGCGTCCAGCCCGCGCTGCGCCGCGCACCCCGCCCACCCGTGGTCGGCGACCACCAGGTCCGGCAGCGGCCGGCCCTCCCGCTCCAGACCGTCCAGGATGGCGGCCATCGGGGCGGGCGAGTGCGTGTGCCAGAGCGTCGCGCCGCGCTCCTGCACCGCGACGTCCGCGAACTGGAACACCATGCCCTCGTCGGCCACCAGCCCCGAAGGAATCCGTACGATCTCGCATCCGGCCACCCGCAGCGCCTGCGCGGTCTGCCGGTGCACATCGAGGAGCCCGCCCGGGTGCCCGGTCGCGAACAGCACCCGCTCCGCCCCCGCCGCCGCCTTGCGCAGCCGGGCCGCCATCCGCTCCAGGGCGTCGATCGTCAGCTCCGGGTCGATGGTGTCCTGCCCGAACCGGTGCTCCGGGTCGTCGCTGACCCCGCAGCGCTCGGCCATCACGGCCAGCACGTCCTGCTCGTCGCGCCACCGGTCCCCGAGCTCCAGGCCGAACCAGTAGTGGCGGTCGCCGTTGGCGAGCTTGCGGTAGTGGGAGAGGTTGTTGTCACGCGGTGTGGCGACATTTCCGGCGATACGCGTACGGACGAGGTGTTCGACGAGGGCAGCACGGCTGGGTATCGGCATGAACCCATTGTGCCGTCAGGTGTGCACAGTGTGCTGGGCGTCTTGGACGACGGACGGACCGGCCGCTCGGGGAAGCCGGGGCGAGTCAGGGCATCCGGGTCGAATACGTGATCTTCTTGAGGTGGTAGTACTGGGCGACGCACTGCCCCGGCCACAGTTTCTTGCCGTTGTTGCCGAACGGCTCCCCCATTCCGCTGACCGACACCGGCGTGTACGGGAGCACCTGGGCGCCGCGCGCCGCCTGGGTCCTCAGCGAGCGGTCCTGGCGGTCCCAGCGCTGGGCGCGCACTTCCATCTCCTGCTCCAGCTGGATCAGCGGGACGGCGAGGCCGACGCAGACCAGGGCGCATACGGCGCCGGCAGCCGTCGCCGTCGCCACACGGATCCCCCGCCTGCGGCCGCGCAGCGCCCGTCCCAGCAGGGCGCCGGCACCGACCAGGAGCATCACGAACAGCAGAAGGAAGTCGCCCCAGATGCGCGGCGCGTACTTCACGCTCACCCCGAAGGCAGGGTAGGCGACGACGGTGCAGAGGTAGCCGGAGACCAGGAAGGCGAGGAACCCGACGAGGGCCAGGCGGAGGGGCCTGCGGCGCAAGGACCCGTCCGGCCCGTCCGCTCCCTGCTCGCCACCGCGCACCAGCAGGCCCAGCACGACGCCGACGGCGACCGCTCCCAAGTACTGCCAGGTCGTGAAAATCGTCCCCAGGATGTGTCCGAACGCCCGCAGCGTCGCGGTGAGTGCCTCCGGGCCGAACATGGAGGCGCCGTCGGCGCCGAACCGCTCACGCCGGGCGCGTGCGCCGGGCGACAAGTACAGGATGGCCGTCCCGACCGCGACTCCCGCGAAGGCGAACGCGCACCAGATGCGCGTATGGGTCCGGCCGGCCCCGGGAAGGGCCCAGCAGCTGATCAGCAGGGTGGCGGCGAGCACGACGAACGCGACGACCGCCGTCTCCTCCGACAGCGTGCCGATGAAGACTCCGGCCACGCATGCGACGCCCACCGCGAAGTCGCGTCCCCAGCCGGTCCGTGCGCGCAGCAGGGGGATCACGGCGGCGCAGGCCAGTACCGGTGCGACGGTGTGCGAGACGGAGTTGGCGGGCCAGTAGAACGTCTTGTACGTGTTGGACGTCGCGAGAAAGAAGGTCGCCGCCGTCATCGCCGCCACCAGCAGCGCGAGCCCGCGCGGCCCGGTCAGCCCGGCTCTCTTGAGCACCGCGGCGGTCAGCGCCCAGAGGATGCCCAGCATGAGCACCCCGCTGACCAGGGCGAACCACCGGTGGCCTGCGACGCCGAAGGACCCGTACGCGACGACCAACAGCGCGTTGGCGACGCGTCCGTTGTCGTGGAAGAAGAACTTCGCGATCATTCCGGAGGCGCCCTCGTCGCGTACGACCGGCAGGAAGCACCAGTCGTCCCCTCCCGGGCGGACCAGGCGGCCGATCCAGAAGGCCGCGCCGAGCAGAGCGAGCGGCAGCAGAGCGAGGGCCGCCGTCCAGATCGTCGCCCACCGCCGTGCGTGGCCGGGGCGGGCCTCCGGCCGGGGGGATTCCTCGCTCTCCGGCTGGGTGTCAGAGGTTTTCGACGTGTCCGCGGTCATGTGCGCTGGTGCCCTTCGTACGTTTCACGCGTCGTGCGCGCCGAGTGGTTCAGGCGGTTCGGGATCGAGGTGTGGGATGTCCGGCACGGCCCCCGGTCAGGTGGCGCGCTGCCCGGCCAGGGCGGCGCCGGAGTCGATGGCCCAGCGGGCGAGCAGGAACGAGAAGGGCGTGGCAACGATTCCCGCGGCCACGGCGGCGATGTTCTTGTCCATGCCCAGCCTGCTGACGCCGACGTAGAGCAGGGCGCCGGTGAGGACGAGATTGACGATGCTCGACAGGGGATAGCGGACGAAGGCGTGCCAGGTCGGCTTCGTCCGGCAGGTGATGTACGAGTTGAGAAGAAACGATCCCACGATGCTGACCGCGTATCCGACGACATGCGCGGCCAGATAGGGAATCCAAGTGTTCAGCGAGGTGTATACCGCCAGATACACCGCCGTATTGATGGTTCCGAGCATCGCGAAAACGAAGAACTGGCGTACGGTGCGGGATCTGGCGGCCCCGAGCGCGGTCGCCCCGGCGCGCCGCGCCATTGGTCTCTCGACCACGGGTGCGGACGAAGCGGCATGGAACTCTTCCGGCGTATCGGCCGCAATATCGAACGGGAGAACGTGCGGGAATTCGTTCGTTTCGCGCACCACATAGTGCGGACGGTGTTTCGACTCGCTGTAGATGCGTCCCACGTATTCGCCGATGATGCCGAGCGTGGCGAGCTGAATTCCGCCGAGCGCCACGACGGCGGTCAGCAGGGTGGTGTAGCCGGGTACGGCGACACCGTGCAGAACAACGTCGGAGATGATCCACAGGGCGTATCCCAGTGCCGCCAGCGCGAGCGCGAGGCCGACGTGGATGGCCAGGCGCAGCGGACGGCTGTTGAAGGAGATCAGTCCGTCGATCCCGTAGTTGAACAGATGCCTGCTGCCCCACTTCGAACTCCCGGCCGCGCGCTGGATGTTCCGGTAGGTGAAGCTGACGGTGTCGAAGCCGACCCAGGAGAAGATCCCCTTGGAGAACCGGTTGGTCTCGGGCAGCGCGAGCACGGCGTCCACGGCCGTGCGCGACAGCAGCCTGAAGTCGCCCTCGCCGTCGACGACCTCGACGTCCATGCACCGGCCCATGGCCCGGTAGTAGGCGGCGCTGAGAAAGGTACGCAGGACACCTTCACCCGTCCGGTCCCGCCTCGCGACGACCTGGTCGTAGCCGCGCTGCCGCAGCTCCAGCATGCGGGGCACCAGTTCGGGCGGGTGCTGGAGGTCGGCGTCCATGAGGACGACGGCGTCGCCGCGGGACATGCGCAGCCCCGCGAGCATGGCGGCCTCCTTGCCGAAATTGCGGCTGAAGGAGGTGTAGCGGACCCGCCGGTCCGCGGTGGCGAGCGATCCGATCCGGGCCCTGGTCCGGTCGCTGCTGCCGTCGTCGACATAACAGATCTCGAAGGTCCGCCGAGTGGGTTCGAGGGCGGAGATCAGCGCACGGTGAAATGCCTCGATGACCTCGTCCTCATTGAAACAGGGGACAACGATCGAAACCTGACATGTTTTCATTTAAATTCCCCATCAGGCGTGGGTGAGACAGCTCAAACCATATGCCTGGGGGCGCTGCGACACTCCGACCGAAGGAGCTTCTCCGAGGAAAAGGAAAGGGAATTTAGGGAACCACTCCTTCCCCGTTGCATCAATTCATATATTCGAAGGCCGGTCGGAAATTACGACGTGCCTACCGGCATCGCGCCTACGGACACGCCCTATGCGCGGGCCGCCGCGTCGAACGCCCCGCGCGCCAGCCTGTGCAGCAGCGCCGCCGTGTCCGCGCGGTCGGGCTGCGCGCCGGGCCGGCCCAGGTGCGGGGTTGAGTTCAGGAGGCCGAAGACGGCATGAACGGCCGCGCGGGCCTCATGCTCGGCCAGGTCCGGATACAGCTCGCGCACCACCTCCACCCACACCTCGACGTACTGCCGCTGGAGCTGTCGGACCCTCTTGCGGTCGGCGTCCCGGAGACGGTCCAGCTCGCGGTCGTGGAGGGTGATCAGGGGGCGGTCGTCGAGGGCGAAGTCGATATGGCCCTCGATGAGCGCGTCGAGCAGGGCCTGCGGAGAGCCGTCCTCGCAGGCCGCGTCCTGCGACACGCGCAGCTGCCCACCCGCCAGCAGGCGCTCACTGATGCCGACCAGCAGCTCGGCGAGCATCGCGTCCTTACCGGGGAAGTGCCGGTAGAGACCAGGACCACTGATACCGACGGCGGCACCTATCTCGTCGACGCCGACGCCATGGAAACCGCGCTCGGCAAAGAGGCGGGCAGCCTCCTTGAGGATCTGCTCGCGGCGAGTGGGGGCGTCCGTCCTGGTGGTCATGGATTCGATTCTAGACAGTCGGGTTAGCGAGCGTTAACCAGAGCGCAACGTCTCAACGCGCATTGACCGAGTCGAGGGGTGCCCGACCATCTCGCGGCACGGATGACGCACACGCGCAGCGGACCGTACGGAACATCGTGTGCATCCTGCCGCGACCATCCGGCCGGCATCGTCGCCACCATCGGCATCCTCTGCCACGGACGGGCAGCCGCAGGGGGTGGAGTGCTCAGCCGCAGCCGGCGTCCATGCACGCTCCTCGCTCACGGGGCGTCCCGGCGCACGCCAGAACTGCAGCGAACACGCACCCCCGCGCCGGTGGATGCGGCCGTGCAGCGTCCGGTCACAACGCCCTATGCGACGCCCCCGTTCAGCGGCCTCCCGCCGCCTTCGTGGGCCGCGCCCACAGCGTCACCGCGCGCAGCAGCCACTCCACGGGCCCGAGCCGGTGGTGCCGCATCAGCCACCCGCTGAGCGCGAGCTGGCAGGCGTAGAGCACGAGCGCCCCGCCGACCGCCGCCGCCGCGCCCGTGCGGCCGTACAGCCCCAGGCCGTACCCGGAGAAGACGAGGGCCATGACGAGGGACTGGGTCAGGTAGTTGGTCAGCGCCATCCGCCCGGCGGGCGCGAGGACTCGGGCCGTAGCGGTGCCGCTCGGTGTGGTGAACCACAGCAGCAGCCCCGTGGCGTACGCGGCCGAGAGCGCCGGGGCCGCGGCCAGACCGACCGCCAGGCCGAACAGTTCCCAGCGCTCCTGCAGCGGCCCCGCCATCCCCGCCGCGGAGAAGACCGCCCCGGGGACTCCGATGGCGAGACCTGTCAGAAAGATGCGGCGCAGCCGCGCCCGGTCGGCGAGCACGGCTGCGCCGAGCCACTGCCGCCGGCCGGCCACGAACCCCACGAGGAATGCGGCGACGATGAACCCGCCCATCAGCGGGAGGGCCGCCATGGTGTCGGGCAGCGCCCTGATGTTGGCGCCGACGACCTCGGTGAAGCCGCCCCTGTAGGCGGCGGTCAGCTCGGCCGCTTCTGCGGCGGATTCGCTCAGGTCACCGGGATCGAACAGCGCGGCGCCCAGACCGAGCAGCAGCAGGAACCCTCCGGCGATGCCGTACACCCAGAGTGCCGCCCGCCAGGCCTTCGCGGGCCCGGCGTTCCGGGCGGCCAGCAGGACCAGTCCGCACAGGGCGTACATCATGAGGATGTCGCCGGTGTAGAGCAGCACCGCGTGCGCGAGCCCGAGCACGAACAGTCCGGCCAGCCGCCGTGACATCCGGGGCACGAAGCGCGCCCCGGCGCGGGCGGCCGACTCCATCTGAAGGGTGAAGCTGTAGCCGAAGAGGAAGGAGAAGAGCAGGTAGAACTTCGACTGCGCGAGAAGAACGACCAGCCATTGCACGGCCCCGTCCGCCGCGTGCACATGCGCGAGCCCTCCCCTGACACCCGGAGGCCCGGCCGTCGTCAGGAGGTTCACGACCAGGATCCCGGCGAGCGCGAACCCGCGCAGGGCGTCCACTTCGAGGATGCGCGGCCTCTCGGTCGCTTCCCCGGCCGTTTCCCCGCCCACCCCTCGCACCGACTGCGACTGCTGTGCCATCTGCTGGTTTCCCCCACCCGATCGGCCCTCGGCCGTCACTGCGTCCGTCCCCGGTCATGGCGACCGGAGCCCCCACACACGTCAGGCAACTCGCTCGGTCACGGCCCTCGTCGGACTACGACCGGTGCCGCTCCGGGTCGGGGAGCGACGCGGGCCATTATTCCGGGCCGGCCGCGCGCCCCGCCCCCCTGCCGGATGTACATGACCGATATCCGTCGGAACCACTACGGGCACCGGCCGATCGGCCTGGACAAGGCTGTTAGCGGTCGTTAACCTGAAGGCAGACGTTAACGCTCATTAACCACTGCGGTACGGGCAAGGGGGCTCGACACGATGCAGCAGGCACCGGTGCTGGCGAGCGCGGCCGATCCCGCCTCCGAGGCCTGGCAGGCCAACGAGGCGGCGCATCACGCGCTCGCCGACGAGCTGCGCAAGCGGCTCGCCACGGCCAGGCTCGGCGGGGGTGACAGGGCCCGCGCCCGGCATGTCGCGCGCGGCAAGCTGCTGCCCAGGGACCGGGTGGACACCCTGCTCGATCCGGGCTCCCCCTTCCTGGAGCTGGCCCCGCTGGCGGCCGAGGGGCTGTACGGGGGCGCCGCCCCGGCGGCCGGGGTGGTCGCCGGGATCGGCCGGGTCAGCGGCCGGGAGTGCGTGATCGTCGCCAATGACGCGACCGTCAAGGGCGGCACGTACTACCCGATGACCGTGAAGAAGCACCTCCGCGCCCAGGAGGTGGCGCTGGAGAACCGGCTCCCTTGCCTGTATCTCGTCGACTCGGGCGGCGCGTTCCTGCCGATGCAGGACGAGGTCTTCCCGGACCGGGAGCACTTCGGGCGGATCTTCTACAACCAGGCCCGGATGTCGGGGGCCGGAATTCCGCAGATCGCGGCGGTGCTGGGCTCGTGCACGGCAGGCGGGGCCTACGTCCCCGCGATGAGCGACGAGGCCGTGATCGTCCGCAATCAGGGCACGATCTTCCTGGGCGGTCCGCCGCTGGTGAAGGCCGCGACCGGCGAGGTCGTGACGGCCGAGGAGCTCGGCGGCGGCGAGGTGCACTCCCGTACGTCGGGAGTGACCGACCATCTCGCCGAGGACGACGCGCACGCGCTGCGGATCGTGCGGAACATCGTCGCCACGCTGCCCGAGCGCGGGGCGCTTCCGTGGTCGGTGCAGCCGGTCGAGGAGCCGAAGGTCGATCCCGCGGGGCTGTACGGGGCCGTCCCGGTCGATTCCCGCACACCGTACGACGTACGGGAGGTGATCGCCCGGGTGGTGGATGCCTCCCGGTTCACCGAGTTCAAGGCGGAGTACGGGACGACGCTGATCACCGGCTTCGCCCGTATCCACGGCCACCCGGTCGGGATCGTCGCCAACAACGGCATCCTGTTCTCCGAGTCCGCCCAGAAGGGCGCCCACTTCATCGAGCTGTGCGACCAGCGCGGCATCCCGCTGGTCTTTCTGCAGAACATCTCCGGGTTCATGGTGGGACGGGACTACGAGGCCGGCGGCATCGCCAAGCACGGCGCCAAGATGGTCACGGCCGTCGCCTGCACCCGCGTGCCGAAGCTGACCGTCGTGGTCGGCGGGTCGTACGGGGCCGGCAACTACTCGATGTGCGGGCGCGCCTACTCCCCCCGCTTCCTGTGGATGTGGCCCAACGCGAAGATCTCCGTCATGGGCGGAGAGCAGGCCGCGTCCGTCCTCGCGACGGTCAAGCGCGACCAGCTGGGCGACGACTGGAGCGCGGCGGACGAGGAGGCGTTCAAGGCCCCGATCCGCGAGCAGTACGAGACCCAGGGCAACGCGTACTACGCCACGGCCCGGCTCTGGGACGACGGAGTGATCGACCCGCTGGAGACCCGGCAGGTGCTGGGGCTCGCTCTGACCGCGTGTGCCAACGCCCCGCTGGGTGAGCCCGGCTTCGGCGTCTTCCGGATGTGAGGGAACAGATGACGATGTTCGACACCGTTCTTGTCGCCAACCGCGGCGAGATCGCGGTCCGGGTCATCCGGACCCTGCGCGAGCTGGGTGTGCGGTCCGTCGCCGTCTTCAGCGACGCCGACGCCGACGCCCGGCATGTACGGGAGGCCGACACGGCGGTACGGATCGGGCCCGCGCCCGCCTCGATGAGCTATCTGAGCGTGCCCGCACTGCTGGACGCGGCCCGCCGCACCGGCGCGCAGGCCGTCCACCCCGGGTACGGCTTCCTCGCCGAGAACGCGGGCTTCGCGCGGGCGTGCGCGGAGGCGGGGCTGGTCTTCATCGGCCCGTCCGCCGACGCCATCTCCCTGATGGGCGACAAGATCCGGGCCAAGGAGACGGTCGCGGCGGCCGGGGTTCCGGTGGTGCCCGGTTCCTCGGGGAGCGGGCTCACCGATACCCAACTGGGCGACGCGGCCCGCGAGATCGGCACGCCGGTGCTGCTGAAGCCCTCGGCGGGCGGCGGCGGCAAGGGCATGCGGCTGGTGCGCGACGAGGCGCTGCTCGCGGACGAGATCGCGGCCGCCCGGCGCGAGGCGCGGGCCTCGTTCGGCGACGACACGCTGCTCGTGGAGCGGTGGATCGACCGGCCCCGGCACATCGAGATCCAGGTCCTGGCGGACACCCACGGCAACGTGGTCCACCTCGGTGAGCGCGAGTGCTCGCTCCAGCGCCGCCACCAGAAGATCATCGAGGAGGCGCCGTCCGTCCTGCTCGACGAGGAGACCCGGGCGGCGATGGGCGAGGCGGCCGTCCAGGCGGCCCGTAGTTGCGGATATGTGGGCGCGGGCACGGTGGAGTTCATCGTCCCGGGCAACGACCCCGCCTCGTACTACTTCATGGAGATGAACACCCGCCTCCAGGTCGAGCACCCGGTCACCGAGCTGATCACCGGCCTGGACCTGGTGGAGTGGCAGCTCAAGGTCGCGGCGGGCGAGCAACTCCCGTACGAACAGCAGGACATAAAGCTCACCGGCCATGCGATCGAGGCCCGGATCTGCGCCGAGGACCCGTCCCGCGGCTTCCTGCCGTCCGGTGGCACGGTCCTCGCACTGCACGAGCCACAGGGCAACGGCGTACGGACGGACTCCGGGCTCGGCGCGGGCGGCGAGGTCGGCAGCCTGTACGACCCGATGCTGTCGAAGGTCATCGCGTACGGCCCCGACCGCGCCGCCGCCCTGCGCCGGCTTCGTGCGGCGCTCGCGGACACGGTGATCCTCGGCGTCCCGACGAACGCCGGATTCCTGCGCCGGCTGCTCGCCCACCCGGCGGTGGTGGCGGGCGACCTGGACACCGGTCTGGTGGAGCGCGAGGTGGCCGGGCTGGTACCGGAGGGGGTGCCGGAGGAGGTGTACGCGGCGGCGGCGCTGCTGTGGCAGCCCTCCTCGGTGAGCACCTCCCCCGTGGACGGCTCCGGCTGGGTGGACCCCTTCTCCGTGGCGAGCGGCTGGCGGCTGGGCGGCACCCCGGCCCGTACCGTGCGCGACTTCCGGCTGCCGGGTCACGACCCGGTGCAGGTCTCGCTGCGCTCCTGCCCGGCGGGCACCGAGCTGACGTTCGGCCATGTCGGGGAGGGCGCACAGCCGCCGGAGCCCGCGACGGGCACCTGCGGCCCGCTGGCCCCGCTGCCCGGCGGCAAGGAGACGGCGAACACGGTCGAGCTGACGGCGCAACACATCGTCATCGAACTCGCCGGTATCACCCACACGTTCACCCATGCCGCGTCCCCGGACGGGACCTGGCTCGGCCGCGACGGCGACACCTGGCACGTACAGGATCACGACCCGGTGGAGGCGTCACTGGCTGGCGCCGCCCGTTCGGGGGCGGACACGCTCGCCGCGCCCATGCCGGGGACCGTCACCGTCGTGAAGGTGGCGGTCGGGGACGAGGTCGTGGCCGGTCAGAGCCTGCTCGTCGTCGAGGCGATGAAGATGGAACACGTGATCTCCGCCCCGCACTCGGGGACCGTGACCGAACTGGATGTCACCGCCGGTGCCACGGTCGCCATGGACCAGATCCTGGCCGTGGTGGCACCCGCCGAAGCTCCCGGGGAGGACGCATGACACCCCGCACCCTGCCCATGACCGTGCCCGCCCAGGATCTGCCCCCACGGGTGCGTATCCATGAGGTCGGCGCACGCGACGGGCTGCAGAACGAGAAGGCCGTCGTACCGACCGAGGTGAAGGCGGAGTTCATCCACCGCCTGGCCGGAGCGGGCCTGACCACCATCGAGGCGACCAGCTTCGTGCACCCGAAGTGGGTGCCCCAACTGGCGGACGCGGAGGACCTGTTCCCCCGCCTCGGAGACATCGAGGGCGTCGCCCTGCCCGTACTCGTACCGAACGAACGCGGCCTGGACCGGGCCCTGGCGCTCGGCGCCCGCCGTATCGCCGTGTTCGGCTCGGCGACCGAGACGTTCGCCGCACGCAATCTCAACCGCACCGTCAACGAGTCGCTCGCCATGTTCGAGCCGGTCGTCGCCCGGGCCAAGGCCGACAAGGTGCATGTCCGCGGCTATCTGTCGATGTGCTTCGGCGACCCGTGGGAGGGGCCCGTCCCCGTCCACCAGGTCGTCCGGGTCGCCAAGGCTCTGATGGACCTCGGCTGCGACGAACTCTCCCTCGGCGACACCATCGGCGTCGCCACGCCCGGCCATGTGCAGGACCTGCTCTCCGAGCTCAACGAGGAGGGCGTGCACACCAACACCATCGGTGTGCACTTCCACGACACGTACGGACAGGCCCTCTCCAACACCCTCGCCGCACTCCAGCACGGTGTGACCACCGTGGACGCCTCCGCGGGCGGCCTCGGCGGCTGCCCGTACGCGAAGAGCGCGACCGGAAATCTCGCCACCGAAGACCTCGTGTGGATGCTCGACGGCCTCGGCATCGAAACCGGGGTCGACCTCGACGCGCTCACCGCCACCAGCGTGTGGCTCGCCGAACAGCTGGGCCGACCCAGCCCGTCCCGTACCGTCCGCGCGCTCTCGGTGCGATAAACACAGTCCCACAAGGAGTGACACCTGCCATGTCCCTGGACCACCGGCTGACCGCCGAGCACGAGGAACTGCGCCGCACCGTCGAGGAGTTCGCGCACGATGTGATCGCGCCGAAGATCGGCGACTTCTACGAGCGCCATGAGTTCCCGTACGAGATCGTGCGGGAGATGGGACGGATGGGCCTGTTCGGGCTGCCGTTCCCGGAGGAGTACGGCGGCATGGGCGGCGACTATCTCGCCCTCGGGATCGCCCTGGAGGAGCTGGCCCGGGTCGATTCGTCCGTGGCGATCACCCTGGAGGCCGGGGTCTCGCTCGGCGCGATGCCGGTCTACCGCTTCGGCACAAAGGAGCAGAAGCGGCAGTGGCTGCCGAAGCTCTGCTCGGGCGAGGCGCTCGGCGCGTTCGGCCTGACCGAGCCGGACGCCGGCTCGGACGCCGGCGGCACCCGCACGACGGCGGTGCGCGACGAGGCCACGGGCGAGTGGGTGATCAACGGTTCCAAGTGCTTCATCACCAACTCCGGTACGGACATCACGGGACTGGTCACGGTCACGGCGGTGACCGGCCGCAAGGAGAACGGCGCCCCGCTGATCTCCTCGATCATCGTGCCGTCCGGCACCCCCGGTTTCACGGTCGCCGCCCCGTACTCCAAGGTCGGCTGGAACGCCTCGGACACCCGCGAGCTGTCCTTCACCGATGTCCGCGTCCCGCTGGAGAACCTGCTGGGCGAGGAGGGCCGCGGCTACGCCCAGTTCCTGCGCATCCTCGACGAGGGCCGGATCGCCATCGCCGCCCTGTCCACGGGCCTGGCGCAGGGCTGCGTGGACGAGTCGGTGAAGTACGCCAAGGAGCGCCAGGCCTTCGGTAAGCCGATCGGCGCCAACCAGGCCATCCAGTTCAAGATCGCGGACATGGAGATGCGCGCGCACATGGCCCGCATCGGCTGGCGCGACGCGGCGTCGCGTCTGGTGGCGGGCGAACCGTTCAAGAAGGAGGCGGCGATCGCGAAGCTGTACTCGTCGACGGTCGCGGTGGACAACGCCCGCGAGGCGACCCAGATCCACGGCGGCTACGGTTTCATGAACGAGTACCCGGTGGCCAGGATGTGGCGCGACTCCAAGATCCTGGAGATCGGCGAGGGCACGAGCGAGGTGCAGCGGATGCTGATCGCACGGGAGTTGGGGCTGCCGGCCTGACCTACGGGCGGTGCACGGGGCGGGTCCGGTTTCCGGGCCCGCCCCGTCCGGCTCTCCGTGCAGGTCATCCGGCCAAGCCCTTGTGCCGCTGCCGGTGCGACGCGCCGCGCCGCGCGGGCTTCACGAGCGGCTGGTGGCGAGCGACACAGAAGCGGGCCATTGAGTTCGGCGCTCCCGGAGCGTGTACCGACACCCCTTCACTCGGCCTCCGTGGCCGACATCGCCGTCCGCGAGGACGGCCGGGTCCTGGTAATCCGCCGGGCGGACAAGGAAGCGTGGAAAGCGCCGGGCGGTGTGCTGGATCTCGACCTCGACACCGTGTCCCTCCGCCGGTTCCGCCCCGAGGCACCTCTACTTGATCAGGAATCAGACATTCCCCGCCCATAACCTGCCATGGAGGAACGCTCCGCATGAATTCGATCTCCTGACATGCAGGCTGACCCCGACCAGTCAGCTCAGCAGGCGATGCTCGCCGGCGGTTGGGGTCCCAAGGGCGGCGCGATCATCCAACGGACCAGCAACAAGTACTGGTTCTACGGGCCCACCACGTCCACCACCAGCTACACGTGGGCGGGCGCCGAGAACTGGTACTGGTTCGCGACGAAGCACTCCCGCAGGACCCGGAGCCTTGACAACGTGTGGAAACTGGCCGCGTCGGATGTCCTCCAGGCGGACTGGGACCGTAACGGCAACATCGATCACTCGATGATCGTCACAAAGAAGCAGAGTGGGACGCCCCTCCTCACCTACCACTCCGGGGACACGCACAACAAGAGTCTGCGCAAGCTGTTGTCTGACCATCCCCGCGCGTGGTGGTACGCGCACCGCACGTGACAGGGTGCTGCTCCCCTCACACGAGAAGAAGGAGTGTTGTGGAACGTCGACGCCTCTTGGCCGTGGTGGTCGCCCTGGCTGCCGCCTCCGGCTGCTCGAACAGCGATGACGACAAGCCCGGCCCCTCCGGGGTGCCGCCCGCCGACGGGGCGCGCCAGGCCGTCGTGGCCTACGTCGACGCCTTGAACGCGCGAAGCATCCCCGCGTTGATGAAGGTCGGGGACGTCAAGGACGAGAAGTGGTCCAGGCACGAGGCCGCGGAAATCCTTGCGGAGAAGGGCGGCCGGGAGTGGAAGATCAAAGATGTGCAGATCGACCACGACATGGGACCGGACACCGGCTCGGCGCGGCTTGTCGCCGAGGACAAGTCCGGCAAGCCCATGCGGGACACCTTCACTGTGACGCGCCAACAGGGCACTTGGTATCTCGTGGTCTTCACACACCAGCCGACCGGGAGCGGCAAGGAGACTGCTTCGACGGACGAGCCCAACTCCTGAGCGAAGGAGCGGCAGAGTCCGTACATGAAGCCGCAGCACTGGCCGCCGTACGGGCTCCGCCTCCGCACGCCCTGTCTGGAACTGCGTCTTCCTGACCTGGAGTTGCTGGACGATCTCGCGTCGGTCGCTGCCCACGGGGTGCACCCGCCGGCCGAGATGCCGTTCACGGTTCCCTGGACCGACGCTTCACCCGCCGAGTGCGGCAAGGCCGTGTGTGCTCGTCGGTGCGCTGCAACGCCTGATGCTCTATCCGGCCCGGGGGTTCGTGATCGCCGACCCCATTGCCGACGACGTGGCGGCGGCGTACGAGCGGCTGTGTCACGCGGGCTTCACCAGCCGGCTCGTGGCGGGCGACGCGGTATCCGACGGTTGAGCCCAGCTGATCAGTAGCCATGGCCGGGCCAGTGCGGGTCCTCCCAACGGTCGGGGCCGGTGAGGCCGAGGAGCCGTAGCCGGTGGAGCAGTTCGTCGGATGCGTCGTGGGCGGTGAGCCGGGTCTGGGCGTGGCCGACCAGCCAGGCCGTCAGCTCCACGCGCTTCTCCTCCTCGTTCTCCCATGCGTGCCAGGGGAGTTCGTCGCCGAGCAGGTCTCGCTCCCAGTGGGCGGCGGCTTCGGCGAGGTGCTGGTCGGCCGGGGCGCCGGTCAGCGACTCCCAGTGGGCGAGCCACGGGCCGAGCGTGCCGGACGCCTCGACGTTCAGTGCGAGGAGTTCGTGGGCGGGGACGGCGGGGGCCGGGTCGGGGCGGGCTGCGTCATGGGCGTTCGCCTTCGGGACTCCGGGGGCTCGCGCCGGCCGAAGATTGCCACCTTACCGGGTCTGCCGGGGCCGGTAAGAGGTGGACCGCCTCCCGGTCGGCGGCGGCCGGGAGGCTGGAGCCACCGGACGCCCCCGGCGGAGCGGGCATTCGCAGCGGGGCACAATTCACCTCCCGTCTGTCACGGCCCGAGGCGCCATCCGGGTCAGCACAGGGGCGCGCTGACCGCCCCGGCGCCGGGCCGGGGCGGTCGTTGAACTCTGTGACGTCCCGCCGGTGGGCGTGGACCGGGCGGCGAGGCCCTGGTGACGCCCGGTCAGGCCAGCAGGACGCAGTTTCGTGGGCGTTCGAATCCTGCGCGGCCGAACAGCGCCTCCCGGACCGGCGGGGCCGCCTGCCCTGCGGTCGACTCCGGCGGATCCTGCCGGTACGGCGTGTTTCTCAGCCCACGCCCGTCCCCGCGACTGCGCAGCGGGACGGGGACGGGAATGTCGTGGCGCGGGACCCGGTCAGCCAGGGGCGGTACGGCTGAGGTGCTCCCAGGACCGGTACAGGTCCGCTTGGGCCTGGCCCATCTCCAAGACGTGATCAAAGGACTGGCTGCCGACTATCAGCCGCCGGGGCGGGTCCGGCAGTGCGGCCAGCTCCAGGATGACCGGGGCAGCGGTTTCCGGTTCCGGGGCGACGGCGTCGCCCCACATCGCCTCCATCTCGGTGCGCAGGGGCTGGTACTGCGCCAGGGGCTCGGTGGTCGTGGTGCCGGCGGTGAACAGGCCGGTGTTGTAGCCGCCCATCTGCACGATGGTGACCTTGACGCCGAACCCTTCGACCTCCATCGCCAGTGCCTCGCTGACCGAGTCCAGCGCGGCCTTGCCTGCGCCGTAGAAGCCGACGGTGGCCATGCCACCGCCGCTGCCCATCGAGGTGACCTGGAGGAGCCGCCCCCCGCCTTGGGCGCGCAAGTGAGGAAGGACCGCCTGAGCCACCCACACAGCGCCGAAGAAGTTCACATCCATATGCGCCCGGATCTGCTCCTCCGTGGCTTCCTCCACCATGCCGTAGAGCATTCCGCCGGCGTTGTTGACGACGACGTCCAGCCTGCCGAACGCAGCTGCCGCCCGCTCCACCCCGTCGAACACGCCCTGACGGTCGACGACATCCAGTGGAAGCGGGACCAGGCGGCCGGGGTACTTCTCGGTCAGTTCCTCCAGAGGCCCGACGTTGCGGGCGGCAGCCACTACCCGGTCGCCGCCAGCCAAGGCGGCCTCGGCGAAGGCCCTGCCCAGGCCGCGGGATGCACCGGTGACGAGCCAAACTCTTGCATTTTCCACGGCGCCTCACTCTCAGTAAATAAAACGGTTCGTCTCGATTCGTTTTGAGCCTAGGGCATCACTCTCCATTCATCAATACGGTTCGTCTCGTTTTGTTTCAGGGGTAGGCTGGACGCATGTCCAACGAGAAGGGGCCGGACCACTCCCGGCGCAAGGAACGGTCCCGGCAGGCAATCTTCGCGGCTACCCGCGCCCTGGTCGCAGAGGAGGCGTACGAGAAGGTCACCGTCGAAGCCATCGCCGCCCGTGCCGGCGTCGGCAAGCAGACGATCTATCGGCGGTGGCCGTCGAAGAGCGCGGTCGTCTTCGCCACCCTTCTGGCTCTGAGTGAGGATGCGGACGGGCAATCGGTCGCGCTGCCGGATACAGGCGACCTCAAGGCCGACCTCAAGCTCGTCATGCGAGCCACTGCGGAGGAGTTCGCCGACCCGTCCTTCGACCGGCTGATCCGCGCCCTCAACACCGAAATCGCCAACGATGCCGCGTTGGCGGCCGAGTACCGCGAGAAGCTGGCCCAGCCGCTGGAAGAGGCGAAGAAAGCACGCTTGCGCAGCGCCCAGGAGGCCGGCCAGCTCGACCCCGACGCCGACCTCGACCTGGCCCTCGAAATGCTCTACGCCCCCCTCTTCCAGCGGTGGCTGCACCGCAGCGGTCCGCTGACTCCCGCATACGCTGACTCACTTGTCGACGCGACCCTCAGAGCTTTCGGCCCCTGAATGGGAGTGGGTCCACGCTCGGAGAGCTCGACCCGGTCGGCTCCTGACTGCTGAGCGCCCGTCATCAAGCATTCCGGCGCGGAGACATAGGTGGCGACTTCGGGTCCGGACCGCTTTTGATCGTTACAGGCCTGCGGCTATCCGTCCTCGGCGTCGTCCGTCTCGTCATCCGTGTGCGGGTCGCGCAGTTGCCGCAGGCCCGGCGCGGTCGGCCGGGTGAAGGCGTAGCGGCCGAGAAAATTGATGTGGTCGTACTGGAGTGGCAAGAGGCGGGCGAGGAGTTCGTCGGTGACTGGGAAGCCGTCGGCGGCCAGCTGCTTGACGGCGGCGTCGAGGTAAAGGCTGTTGAACAGCACCACGGCGTTCAGGGCCAGGCCCAGGGCGCCGAGCTGGTCCTCCATGCTCTCGCGGTAATGCTGGCGTAGTTCGCCGCGCTGCCCGAAGAAGATCTTCCGGGCGAGGCGGTGGCGGGCCTCGGTGACGTTGAGCTGGGCGCCGATCCCGACCGGGTTCGCCAACCAGCAGCTCGCCCGGAACCTGGCCCGGACGACCGTGGAGAGCCGGGAGAACACGGTCAAGGCTGGCGGGTGTCACCCCTGCCCGGCCCGTCAGGCACCGGCCGCTTTCCTGCGCCGTCATACGGCAGAGCTCGCCACGCACCGCGGCTGCCAGGAGGACTACGTGGCGGCCCGGCTGGCCAACATCACGGCCGCCGCCCTGCGGGCCCGAGCCGTGGGCGGCGGAGTCCTGGTCTGGTGAGCAGCCCGGGACACCCTCAATCACCCAATGAGGTTAGGCTAACCTTCCTTCGATCGCAGCGGCGGCCGGCTCCCGGCTTCGCTTCCGGTTCCTGGGAGGAGCCCCCTCATGACAACGTCCGTCGCACCCCCCGTCACCCCCTTCCGGTTCTTCGACCTGACCGTCCTGCGGACCCGGCGGCTGGGGCCCTCCATGCTCCGGATCACCTTCGGCGGTCCGGGACTTGACGGCTTCGCCGCCGGGGGCCGCGACCAGAGCCTGTCGCTGTTCCTGCCGCACCCCGGCCAGCCAGAACCAGTCGTTCCGGTCGATGAGGGCGGCAATTGGTTCGCCGCCTGGCGCGCCCTTCCGGAGACCGTACGGGCCGTCATGCGCTCGTACACCGTGCGCGCTCAGCGCCGTACGCCCGGCGGGGCGACCGAGATCGACATCGACTTCGCACTGCACGGGGACGGCGGGCCTGCCTGCCGCTGGGCCGCCACCGCCTCCCCCGGCGATCCGCTCAAGGCGCTGGGCCCGGCCGTCGAGGACAACACGGCCATCCGCTTCCGCCCTCCCGAGGACACCGACTGGGTGCTGATCCGGGCCGACGAGACCGCACTGCCCGCCGCGTCCGCCGCCCTGGAGTGGTTGCCGGCCGGCATGAAGGCCCGGGTCTGGCTGGAGGTCCAGCACACCGAGGACCGCCAGGCCCTCAACACCGCCGCCAAGGCCCGGATCACCTGGCTCGTCCGGGACGAGGGGGCACCCGCCGCGCTGGAGGCCGTCCGCGCGGCCGAGTTGCCCGAGGGGACGCCGTACGTCTGGATCGCGGGCGAGTCGTCACAGGTACGCGCACTGCGCCGCCACCTCGTACAGGAACGCGGGTTCGACCGCAGGCGCGTGACGTTCGTCGGGTACTGGCGTCGCGGGCTGAGCGAGGAGCAGCTGCGCGAGGCGGCGACGGCCGGTGCGGACGAGTAGACCGCCGACCTCCCCCGGTCACGGACGAGCCGCTCACCGGCCGGCCGCCGGGCACGTGCGCGTGGGCCCGAAAGGACACCCGTACGCACGGATCGGACAGCCCACACTCCCGGAGAAGTTGAAGTTAGGTTAGGCTAACTTTACTTCGACATCGACCCTCGCCCTCTCCTTCTGTCTGAGGGCCGATGAAGTTTCCCCGCATCCGGGAGGACCCCTTCATGCGTTCGCACCTGCTCAACGACACGACCGCGGAGCACTACCGGCGCTCCGTGACCGCGGGAGTCGAACGGGTCGCAGCCAAACTCGCCGCCACAGACCGGCCGTTCACCGGAATCTCCGTCGACGAGCTCACTCCCGTCGTCGACGCGATCGATCTGGACCGGCCGCTGGGTGACGCGTCCGCCGCCCTCGATGAGCTCGACAGCGTCTATC
Source organism: Streptomyces sp. NPDC002785 (assembly GCF_040295565.1). Lineage (NCBI taxonomy): Bacteria > Bacillati > Actinomycetota > Actinomycetes > Kitasatosporales > Streptomycetaceae > Streptomyces > Streptomyces sp. NPDC002785. Next base: position 72,530 of record NZ_JBEOVN010000009.1, read on the forward strand.
TCCGTGACGCCGTCTACTTCCACCACCCCCGCTACCTGGGCCACCTCAACTGCCCGGTCGTCATCCCCGCAGTCCTCGGCGAAGCCGTTCTCTCGGCCGTCAACTCCTCCCTGGACACTTGGGACCAGAGTGCCGGCGGCACCCTGATCGAGCGTCGGCTGATCGACTGGACGACGGCCCGGACCGGGCTCGGACCGGCCGCCGACGGCATCTTCACCAGCGGCGGTACGCAGTCCAATCTGCAGGCCCTGCTGCTCGCCCGTGAAGAGGCCAGGACCCCGCCGCACCACTTCACCCGGCTGCGCGTATTCACCTCCGAATGCAGCCACTTCAGCGTGCAGAAGTCGGCGAAACTCCTCGGCCTCGGGCCGGACTCGGTCATCCCTGTACCCGTCGACCACGACAAGCGCATGCAGACCGTGGTACTGGCCCGCGCCCTGGAGCAGTGCGTCGCCGAAGGCGCCGTACCGATGGCCGTCGTCGCCACCGCGGGCACCACCGACTTCGGTTCCATCGACCCTCTGCCCGAAATCGCCGCGCTCTGCAGGCAGTTCTCCACCTGGTTGCATGTCGACGCCGCGTACGGCGGCGGGCTGCTGGCCTCCCGCGAGCGACGCCACCTCCTCGACGGCATCGAGCACGCCGACTCGGTCACCGTGGACTACCACAAGTCCTTCTTCCAGCCGGTGAGTTCGTCCGCCCTGCTGGTACGCGACCGGGCCGCGCTGCGCCATGCCACGTACCACGCCGAGTACCTCAACCCGCGGCGGATGACCGCCGAACGCATCCCCAACCAGGTGGACAAGTCGCTGCAGACGACCCGCAGATTCGACGCCCTGAAACTGTGGATGACGCTGCGCGTCATGGGTGCCGACGGCATCGGTGAGCTCTTCGACGAGGTCTGCGACCTGGCCGTCGAGGGCTGGCGGCTGCTCGCCGCCGACCCGCGGTTCGACGTCGTCGTCGAGCCCCAGCTGTCCACGCTGGTGTTCCGCTGCATCCCGTCCGGCATCACCGCGCCCACCGAGATCGACCGGGCCAATCTCCACGCCCGCAAGGCGCTCTTCGCCTCCGGCGAGGCCATCGTCGCCGGTACGAAGGTCGGCGGGCGCCAGTACCTCAAGTTCACCCTGCTCAACCCCGAAACGACCGCGCAGGACATCGCCGCGGTACTCGACCTGATCTCCGGCCACGCCGAGCAGTACCTGGGAGACTCCCTTGACCGCGCTTCCTGAACCCCCTGATTCCCGCAGCCCCCACGACTTCATCGGGATCGGGCTCGGCCCGTTCAATCTCGGGCTCGCCTGTCTGACCGAGCCGATCGACGAGCTGAACGGGGTGTTCCTGGAGTCCAAGCCGGACTTCGAATGGCACTCCGGGATGTTCCTCGAAGGGGCCCATCTCCAGACCCCGTTCATGTCGGACCTGGTCACGATGGCCGACCCGACCTCGCCGTACTCCTTCCTGAACTATCTGAAGGAACGCGGACGGCTGTACTCCTTCTACATCCGCGAGAACTTCTACCCGCTGCGGACCGAGTACAACGACTACTGCCGCTGGGCCGCCGCCAAGCTGAGCAGTATCCGCTTCGACACGACCGTCGAGTCGGTCACGTACGACGAGGGCACCGCGCTCTACACGGTCCGTACCGCCACCGGCGGCGTCTTCCGGGCGCCACGGCTCGTGCTCGGCACCGGCACTCCCCCATACGTCCCGGATGCCTGCCAGGGCCTGGGCGGCGACTTCCTGCACAACTCCCGCTACCTGGAAGGGAAGGCGGCCCTCCAGGCAAAGAAGTCCATCACCCTCGTCGGCAGTGGGCAGAGCGCGGCCGAGATCTACTACGACCTGCTCTCCGGAATCGATGCGCACGGCTACCGGCTCAACTGGGTGACGCGCTCGCCGCGGTTCTTCCCGCTGGAGTACACCAAGCTGACGCTGGAGATGACCTCCCCGGAGTACATCGACTACTTCCACGCCCTGCCCGAGGAGACCCGCTACCGGCTGGAGTCCGGGCAGAAGGGCCTCTTCAAGGGCATCGACGGCGAGCTGATCGACGCGATCTTCGACCTGCTTTACCAGAAGAACCTGTCCGGCCCCGTCCCGACCCGGCTCCTCACCAACTCATCGCTGAAAAGCGTGAGTTATGAGGCGAGCAGCAGTACGTACACGCTGGGGCTGCACCAGGACGAGCAGGGCAAGGACTACAGCCTCACCACCGAGGGCCTGATCCTCGCCACCGGCTACCGCTACCGCCCGCCCTCGTTCCTCAAGGACATCCAAGACCGGCTGCAATGGGACGGCCGAGGCCGCTTCGACGTGGCCCGCAACTACTCCATCGACACCACCGGGCGCGGCGTCTTCCTGCAGAACGCCGGCACGCACACGCACTCGATCACCTCGCCCGACCTGGGCATGGGTCCGTACCGCAACGCGTACATCATCGGCGAACTGCTCGGCCGTGAGTACTACCCGGTCGAGAAGTCCATCGCCTTCCAGGAGTTCGCCGTATGACCACCGACCTCGGCACCTTCACCACCCGCCCGCTGGACCCCCGCGCCGACGCCGCACTGGTGCACGGCTGGGTCACTCACCCCAAGGCCGCCTTCTGGCTGATGGGCGACGCGAAGCTCCAGGACGTGGAGCGGGAGTACCTGGCGATCGCCGCCCACCCGCACCACGATGCCTTCATCGGGCTGCACGACGGGGAGCCCGCCTTCCTGATGGAGCGGTACGACCCCGTCGAGGTCGAGCTCAAGGGGCTGTACGACGCCGAGCCCGGCGACATCGGGATGCACTTCCTGGTCGCCCCGGCCGACACCCCGCTGCACGGCTTCACGCTCGCCGTGATCACCACCGTGCTGGAGGCGCTGTTCGCGGACCCGTCCGTACGCCGGGTCGTCGTCGAACCCGATGTACGCAACAGCGCGGTGCACGCCCTCAACAAGGCGGTCGGCTTCGAGGTGCTGGGAGAAATAGCCAAGCCGGAGAAGAACGCCCTGCTCAGCGCCTGCACACGGGAACAGTTCGCCACAGCGACCGGGGGTAATGCCTGATGTCCGCCACCATCGACAGCGTTTCCCACCTCACCCCCGAGCGCTGGGCCGCCGCCAACCGGCTGCTGATCCGCAAGGCCCTCGCCGAGTTCAGCCACGAGCGGCTGCTGGCCCCCGCACCGCTCGGCGACGACCGCTACTCGCTGCGCAGCGACGACGCGGCGACCGAGTACCGCTTCACCGCACGGATCTTCGCCCTCGACCACTGGCAGGTCGAGGCCGACTCGATCACCCGCCACCGGCACGGATCGGAACTGCCGCTGGACGCAGGCGAGTTCTTCGTCGAGCTGCGCTCCACGCTCGGCCTCTCGGCGGAGATCCTCCCGGTCTACCTGGAGGAGATCTCCTCCACCCTGGCCGGCACCGCGTACAAACTGACCAAGCCGCCCATCACCTCCGCCGAGCTGGTCCGTGCCGGGTTCCAGGCGATCGAGACCGGTATGACCGAGGGGCACCCCTGCTTCGTCGCCAACAACGGGCGGCTCGGCTTCGGTGTGGACGAGTACTGGGCCTACGCCCCCGAGGCGGCAGCCGGGATCCGTCTGGTCTGGCTCGCCGCCCGTCGCGACCGCGCCACCTTCACAGCAGGCACCGGGCTCGACTACGAGACGCTGATCGGGGGCGAGCTCGGCAAGGAGACCCTGACCCGGTTCGCGGCCACGATGTCCGGCCTCGGGCTCGACCTCGACGACTACCTGCTGATCCCCGTCCACCCCTGGCAGTGGTGGAACAAGCTGGCCGTCACCTTCGCCGGGGAGCTCGCACAGCAGCATCTGGTCTGCCTGGGCGAAGGCGACGACGCGTACCTGGCACAGCAGTCCATCCGTACCTTCTTCAACACCAGCAACCCGGACCGGCATTACGTCAAAACGGCGCTGTCCGTCCTCAACATGGGCTTCATGCGCGGGCTCTCCGCCGCGTACATGGAGGCCACTCCCGCGGTCAACGACTGGCTGGCCGAGCTGATCGAGCGTGATGAGCTGCTGCGCGAGGCCCGCTTCTCGATCATCCGGGAGCGAGCGGCCATCGGCTACCACCACCGCACGTACGAGGCGGCCACCGCCAAGGGCTCCCCGTACCTGAAAATGCTCGCCGCGCTGTGGCGGGAGAGCCCCGTCCCCCACCTGGCCCCCGGCGAGCGGGTCGCGACCATGGCCTCGCTGCTGCACACCGACCACGAGGGCAACTCCGTCGCCGGTGCGCTGATCGCCGAGTCGGGGCTGGACCCCGCGGCGTGGCTGCGCCACTACCTGGACGCGTACCTGGTGCCGGTGCTGCACAGCTTCTACGCGTACGAGCTGGTGTTCATGCCACACGGCGAGAACGTCATCCTGGTCGTCGAGGACGGGGTCGTACGGCGCACGGTCTTCAAGGACATCGCCGAGGAGATCGCCGTCATGGACCCGGACGCGGTGCTGCCGCCACAGGTCGAGCGGATCCGCGCCGAGGTTCCCGAGGACATGAAACTGCTCTCGGTCCTCACCGACGTCTTCGACTGCTTCCTGCGCTTCCTGGGCGCGGGGCTGGCGAGCGAGGGCGTACTGGACGAGGAGACGTTCTGGCGGACGGTCGCCGGGTGCGTCACCGGGTACCAGGAGTCGGTGCCGCATCTCGCCGACAAGTTCAAGCAGTACGACATGTTCGCGCAGGAGTTCGCCCTGTCCTGCCTGAACCGGCTGCAGCTGCGGAACAACAAGCAGATGGTCGATCTGACCGATCCTTCGGGGGCACTGCAGCTGATCGGCACGTTGAAGAACCCGATCGCCGCACAGGCATGAAACCGGGCCCGTGCGGCGACCGAGGGCATCTGTCGAGCCCGTCCGGCGACCGGGAACACAACGGTCGCCGGACGGCCCCGGTCACCTCACTGCTCGGCCCAGGGAACCTGCGGCGCCCGGTAATAGTTGACGCCGAGCGCCGAGAGCCTCGGCCCCTGCGCGCCCAGCCGTACCTTGTACGCGTCCCAGTCGTGCGTGGACGCGGGCGACCATCCCAGCTCCGCCACCCCGGGCAGCCGGGGGAACGCCATCTGCTCGATCTCGTCGCTGTTGGTCAGGGTCTCCGACCAGAGCGGCGCCTCGACGCCGAGGACCGAGCTCTCCGGGGCGCCGGCCAGGTACGTCGCCGGGTTCCAGTCGTAGGAGCGCTGGACGGAGACGTAACCGGCCCAGGCCAGGCCCAGCTTGGTGTCCTTGTCGTACTTCATGTCGAGGTAGCTGCGGTCGGCCGGGGACAGCACCAGCTTCGTGCCGTTCACGGCGGCGTCCGCCACCTGCTTGCGCTCGGCCGCGCCCGTCTGGTCGTAACCCCAGTACTGGGCGACCGCGCCCTTCACCGGCGTGCCCCCGGTCAGCTGGTGCCAGCCGATCACGGTCTTGCCGTACTTGCCGACGATGGCCTGTGCCTTGTCCATGAAGGCCACATAGTCCTCGTGGCTGGTGGAGTGCGCCTCGTCGCCGCCGATGTGGAGGTACTTGCCGGGGGTGAGCGCGGCCAGCTCACGGACCACGTCGTCCACGAAGTCGTACGTGACGGCCTTCGGGACACAGAGCGAGCTGAAGCCGACGTTGGTGCCGGTGTAGAGCGGCGGCGCGACGCCGTCGCAGTTCAGCTCCGCGTACGAGGCGAGTGCCGCGTTGGTGTGGCCGGGCAGATCGATCTCCGGCACGACCTCCAGATAGCGGGAGGAGGCGTACCGGACGATCTCCTTGTAGTCGCTCTTCGTGTAGTAGCCGCCGGCTCCCCCGCCGACCTCCGTCTGCCCGCCGTACGTGGCGAGCCGCGGCCAGGAGTCGATGGCGATCCGCCAGCCCTGGTCGTCGGAGAGATGCAGATGGAGCTTGTTCATCTTGTACAGGGCGAGCTGGTCGATGTAGCGCTTGACCTCGGCGACGGAGAAGAAGTGCCGGGAGACGTCCAGCATCGCGCTCCGGTACGCATAGCGGGGCGCGTCCTGCACCGTGCCGCCCGCGACCTTCCACGGGCCGTTCTGACGGCTGCTCTTCTCCACGTCGGCCGGGAGCAGCTGACGGAGCGTCTGGACGCCGTGGAAGAGCCCTGCCGGTTCGCGTGCGGTGATGGTGACGGAGCCGGGGTTCGACTTCAGGGTGTAGCCCTCGGCGCCCGACCCGCTGTCGTGGGAGTCGAGCCGGAGCCGGATGCCGTCACCGCCGCGACCGGTGACCGGCAGGGCGTACCCGGTGGACGGGCGCAGCACGCCCGCCAGGTAGTCGCCGATCTTCCGGGCCTCGTGGGAGTCGTCCTCGACGCGAATCCTGGTGTCCGCGGTGATGGTGTACGGAGAACCGCCGGGCTTCGCCTGGGCTGGGGCGGGCACTGTCTGCCCCAGCGGACGGGGCGAGGCGGCGGTGGCCGGGCCGCTGCTCGCCGCCTGCCCTTCCGGCGCGGCGCCGACACTGGAGATACCGGCCGCTGTGACGAGCAGCAGCGAGCCGAGCAGATGGGGTAGGGCGGTGCGCTGTGTCCTGTGCAGTCTCACAAGCCGGGTCCCTTTCGACGGGGTTCACACCTGTGGATCTCCTGAGCAACGAACCATCACCATGCGTATCGCCTGCCCCACGCATGGTCAAGGTGTAGACCACCTTCCGGGTTATGCGACTGAGAGAATCTGCCCATGGCAGAAATAATCCAGCGCGACGGAACGTGGGCCTTCGACGGCGGGACGGTGCGGATCGTGCCCGGCCGGGGGAAGGGCATTCATCCGCTCCGGCAGGAGCTGGGCGAGTGCGTCGTCCCGCTCCGGGCCCTGGCGGGCATCGCCTTCGAACCGGACCGCAAGGGCGGCCGGCTGCGCCTGCGGCTGCGCGACGGAGCCTGCCCGGTCCTGCGCGCTGCGGACGGCAGGCTCAAGGACTCCGCGGATCCGTACCAGCTGACGGTGGAAAAGGACCAGAGCGGAGTGGCGGAGTACTTCGTCGACGAGGTGCGCAGCGCCTTGCTGATCGAGCAGGTGCCTTCCGGGCCGGTGGACGGGTTCCTGTTGCCGGGGCCCGCGGTGCCGGTCGCCGGGGGCGGCGGGGACGGCACGGCCTCGTTCGACGGGGAGATCATCCGCCTCGCCTGGAACTGGAAGGCCAAGGAGGTCAAGAGCTCGGGCGGTCCGGTCGCCTTCCCGGTGTCGGAGGTGACCGGGGTGCACTGGCTGCCCGCCATCGGTCTGGAGAACGGGCATCTGCGCTTCGTACGGGGCAAGGACCCGGCCCCGGCTCCGGCGGCCGAGTTCGACCCGTACTCGCTGGATCTGTGGGGGCTGTCCAAGAAGGAGTACACGGCGGTACTGGTCGCGGCGGCGGTACTGGTGCGGCTGCCGGACCCGGCCGAGGCGGGGACGGACGCCGAGGCCGCCGTCGACGGCTCCCGGGCCAAGATCGCACCACCGCCCGCCGACGATCACGACGTGCTGCTGCGTCGGCTGCGGGAGCTGGGTGAGCTGCGCCAGGCGGGGATTCTCACCGACGACGAGTTCACGGCCGCCAAACAGGCCGTCCTGAAGCGTCTCTAGTGACCGGAAAGGTTTGCCGGAAAGCTCGCGGCGTCCGGTGCGGTGCATCGCAAGGCGGAGCATCACCCGCGTACTGGATGTACTCGGGTGATGCGACAACGCGGCGAGGCG
>NZ_JBEOVN010000010.1:0-80074 GCF_040295565.1 Streptomyces sp. NPDC002785
CCGGCCGCCGGGGCCGCGCCTGCCGCACCCCCGCGTCGTACCCGCAGCGCATCCCAGGGCTCGGCCGGCCAGCAGCGCGAGGCGGCGAAGCCCGGGACGGCCGGGGCGGGGCCCGAGGCACCGGAACAGGCAGGACCGAACGCGTCGGGGACGACGCCGACAGGACCGGCCACGGGCCGGGCAGCCCAGGACCGGGCAGCCGAGGACCGGGCAGCCGAGGACCGGGCAGCCGAGGACCGGGCAGCCCAGGACCGGGCAGCCCAGGACCGGACAACCGAGGACCGGGCGGCCTCGGCCGAGGCCGCCTCGGAGCCGTCGCGGACGAACCCGGCGCCGAGCCCCGGAAGCAGCGACGCTCCCTGGCACCATGCCCGCCCGGCCTTCGACACGCCCCCGGACTCGGGTACCCCCCAGCCCCTCCGGCATTTGAGGAGCGGGGGTCCGGCGGGCGGGGGAGAGGCCCCGCGCAGCGGCACCGCCACCCCCGAGACCACCCCCACCCCCGACACCACCGCCCCCACGGACACCCCCGACCAGCCCGAGCGCCCGGCCCAGGACCCCACCCCCGAGCCGGCCCCCGACCGCCCCGCCGGAGGCGATACCGCGTGAACGACGCACTGGACGTCGCCCTCCGGCTCGTCATCGTCTTCGCCGTGTTCATGGTCCTCCCCCTCGTAGTGGGGCAGACCGAGCACAAGGTGATGGCTCATATGCAGGGCCGACTCGGCCCCATGTACGCGGGCGGCTTCCACGGCTGGGCCCAGCTCGTCGCGGACGGCGTGAAGTTCGCGCAGAAGGAAGACATCGTCCCGGCCGAGGCCGACCGCCGTATCTTCCAGCTCGCGCCGGCCGTCGCGCTGCTCCCGTACCTCCTCGTGCTCGTCGCCATCCCGATCGGCCCCAGCGAGGGCGCGGTCGGACAGGTCGTCGACGCGGGCATCTTCTTCGTGCTCGCCGTGATGGGCGTCGGCGTGCTCGGCTCGCTGATGGCGGGGTGGGCCTCGGCCAATAAGTTCTCCCTCCTCGGGGGCCTCCGCACCGCCGCCCAGCTGCTGGCATACGAACTGCCGATGCTGCTCGCCGCCGCCTCCGTCGCGATGGCGGCAGGCACCGTCTCTCTCCCGGGCATCCTCAATGCCTTCGAGTGGTGGTGGCTGCCCTGGCAGATCGTCGGCGCCCTGGTCTTCTTCGTGGCCGGACTCGCCGAACTGCAGCGCCCGCCGTTCGACATGCCGGTCGCCGACTCGGAGATCATCTTCGGCGCGTACACCGAGTACACCGGCCTCCGCTTCGCACTGTTCCTGCTCGCCGAGTACGCGGGCATCGTCGTCCTGAGCGGACTGACCGCCGTCCTCTTCCTCGGCGGCTGGCACGGCCCGTTCGGCGCCGACGGACTCGGCTGGGTCTGGACGCTCCTCAAGACCGCGGTCCTCGCCTTCGTCGTCATCTGGCTGCGCGTGAGCTACCCCCGGCTCCGTGAGGACCAGCTGCAGAAGCTCGCCTGGACCACCCTCATCCCGCTCGCTCTCGCGCAGATCGCGCTCACCGGCATCGTGAAGGTGGCGATCAACTGATGGCTGCATCGCTCCCGCCCTCCCGTCCCCGCATCCCTGGCTCAGGCCTGGCCAAGGGCCTGGCGGTCACCCTGCGGACGATGACGAGGAAGACGGTCACCGCGCAGTACCCGGACGTCCAGCCCGAGCTCCCGCCCCGCTCCCGCGGTGTCATCGCACTCTTCGAGGAGAACTGCACGGTCTGCATGCTCTGCGCCCGTGAGTGTCCGGACTGGTGCATCTACATCGACTCCCACAAGGAGACGGTGCCCGCTGCCGCCCCGGGCGGGCGCGAGCGCAGCCGTAACGTCCTCGACCGCTTCGCGATCGACTTCTCGCTCTGTATGTACTGCGGTATCTGTATCGAGGTGTGTCCCTTCGACGCACTGTTCTGGTCGCCGGAGTTCGAGTACGCGGAGACGGACATCCTCGAACTCACTCATGAGCGCGACAAGCTCCGCGAATGGATGTGGACGGTGCCGGAACCGCCCGCACTCGACCCGGGCTCCGAGGAGCCGAAGGAGATCTCCGCCGCCCGCAAGACGGCGGAGAAACTCGAAGCCCAGCGCGCCAAGGAGGCGCAGGAAGCCCAGCAGGCCCAAGAGACCCAGCGGGTCCAGAAGGAAGAGGGGGAGGAGTGACACTCGCAGCCGCCGCGGCCCACTCCGCCCACTCCGGCTTCCTCTCCCCGACCGGCATTGAGATCGTTTTCGTCCTCGTCGGCATCGCCACCCTCGGCGCAGCCCTCGTCACCGTCACGACCAAGCAGCTGGTGCATGCCGCCCTCTGGCTGGTCGTGGCGCTCGGTGGTCTCGCCGTCGAGTACCTCCTGCTCACCGCGGAGTTCATCGCCTGGGTGCAGGTACTGATCTACGTCGGTTCCGTGGTCGTCCTCCTTCTCTTCGGGCTGATGCTCACCAAGGCCCCCATCGGCCGCTCCCCGGACGCCGACTCGGGCAACCGCTGGGCGGCCCTCGGCGTGGCGGTCGCCGCCGCCGGCGTGCTCGTCTGGGTCGTCGTCGACGCTTTCCGCACCACCTGGATCGACCTGGACGGACCGGCCCAGGGCTCCACCGAGGTGACCGGCGCCTTCCTCTTCCGGCACTGGGTGCTGCCGTTCGAAGCACTCTCCGTTCTGCTGCTCGCCGCCCTCGTCGGCGCGATCGTCGTGTCCCGCAAGCGCAGTAAGGAGCAGAGCTGATGCACCTCGCCTATCCCGCCGTGCTCGCCGCCCTCCTTTTCTGCACCGGGCTGTACGGAGTGCTCGCCCGCCGCAACGCGATCCTGGTCCTGATGTCCGTCGAGCTGATGCTCAACGCCGTCAACCTCAACCTGGTCGCCTTCGACGTCTGGCTCCGCGACACCCTGCACTCCGGCCAGGCCCTCACCCTCTTCACCATCGCCATCGCGGCGGCGGAGACCGGCATCGGCCTGGCGATCGTCCTCGCCGTCCACCGCAACCGCGGCAGCTCGGACGTCGACCGTCTCCGCGACACCGCCGAGATCGACGCCGCCGAAACTCTCCCCGGCGACGAGGCCGACGAGACCCACGGCACCGAAGACCAGGCCACTGCTCCGGCAGGGAAGGCAAAGAAGGCAGAGGCCACCGCGTGACCACCACGACCCTCGCCGTCCTCGTCCCCCTCCTCCCGTTCCTGGGCGCCGCGGCCGGTCTCCTTCTCGGACGCCGCGCCCCCGGTTACGTACGCCCCCTAGCCGTACTGCCCACCCTCACCGCCTTCGTGCTCGCCGTCGTCGTCGCCTCGGACCAGGGCGGCGGCCGGGCCATCGACGCGGCGACCCGGCTCACCCCCACCGGCTCGGTCCCGATCGACCTCGCCCTGCACCTCGACGGCTTCGCGGTCCTCGTCGCCGTCCTGGTCGGGCTCGTCGCGACCTGTGTGCAGATCTACTCGACCGCCTATCTGCGCGACGACCCCCGCTACCCCTCGTACGCGGCTCTCGTCTCCCTCTTCACCGCCGCGATGCTGCTCGTCGTCTACTCCGGCGACCTGATGGTGCTCCTGGTCGGCTGGGAGATCATGGGCATCTGCTCGTACTTCCTCGTCGGCCACTACTGGGAGACGCCCGAAGCCCGCGCCGCCTCCCTCAAGGCCTTCCTGGTCACCAAACTCGGCGACGTCCCCTTCCTGATCGGTCTGTTCGCGCTCGCCGCCGACACCGGAACATTCCGCATCACCGGCATCCTGGGCGCCGTCGCGAACGGCGGCCTGGACCACCCCACCGTCATTGCCCTCCTGCTCCTCGCGGGCGTCGCGGGCAAGTCCGCGCAGTTCCCCCTGCACACCTGGCTGCCCGACGCGATGGCCGGCCCCACCCCCGTCTCCGCACTGATCCACGCCGCCACGATGGTCGCCGCCGGTATCTACTTCGTGGCCCGGCTCCTCCCCGTCTTCGCCCAGTCCGGCGCGGCCCTCGTCGTCCTCGCCGTGATGGCCGCGATCACGATGATCGGCTCGGGACTCGCGGCCCTCGCCCAGGACGACATCAAGCGTGTCCTCGCCTACTCGACGATCGGCCAGCTCGGCTACATGTCCGGCGCCCTGGCCGTCGGCGACCGCGGGGCCGCCGTCTTCCACCTCCTCTCCCACGGTGCGTTCAAGGCCGTCCTCTTCCTCGCGGCGGGCGTCGTCATCCACGCCGCCGGAACCAACTCGCTGGCCGCCATGTCCCGCATGGGCGGCCTGAAGAAGCGCATCCCGGACGCCTACTGGACGATGACCGTCGCCCTCCTCTCGCTCGCCGCCATCCCGCCGTTCGCCGGCTTCTTCTCCAAGGAAGCCGTCCTCGTCGCCGCCGAGCACACCGCGTTCGGGGACCGGCACGTCGCCCCGGCCGCCGCCGGCTGGACCGTCCTCGTCGCCGGACTGCTCGCCGCCGTGTTCACCGCCGCGTACGCCACCCGCCTCTGGCTCCTCGCCTTCCGGGGCCGGGGCGCCGAGGCCCCCGACCACGGCAGGCAGCCCGTCGCGATGACCGCCGTCCTCTGGGTGCTCGCCGTCCCCACCATCGCCTTCGGACTGACCGTCGGCGCGATCACCGACTGGTTCGACGGTCACAGCCTCACCCCGTCCGTGACCACCGCCGTCCTCTCCACGGGCGTCGGGCTCGTCGGCGGGCTCGTCACCTACGGCGCCTGGCGTCACACATCGGCACTCGCCGCCCGCACACCCGTCGGCACCGTCGTCGCCCACCCCGACGCCGAACCCGCCCTTGTCGAGGCGCAGGCCCTGTCGGCACACACCGCCGCTTACGGCGCCGACGGGGACGCCCCCGACCCGGCCGACCCCGGCCGTCTGCTGCTCGGCCCGCTCCACCGTCACGCCGCCTCCGGCTTCCACCTCGACGCGCTGTACACGACCCTGTTCATCCGCCCCGTCCAGGCCGCGGCGAGCCTCGTCCGCTTCCTGGACCGCGAGGTCGTCGACACCTACGTACGCGGCTCCGGCACCGGCGCACGCTGGCTCGGCACCGCCGTCCGCCGCGCCCAGACCGGCAATGTGCAGACCTACCTCAGCGCACTGCTCGCCGGTTCCCTAGTCCTGGCGATCGCCGCCGTCGTTTTTGCCAACGTCAACGCCGGGTCGTGAGCCGTGATCGATATCAGCGAATCCGTGATGCAGTTCCTTCTCGCGTTCATCGTCGTCGTCCCTCTCATCGGAGCCGTGGCCGCACTCCTGCCGGCCCCGCCCGGACTGAAGGGAACCAGCCCCGACCAGGCCGTGCTCCGCCACGGCGTGACCGTCACCGGTGCGGTCCTCATCGCCGCGATCGTGCTCGCAGCAGGCTTCGACCACGACCACCCGTCGAAGATGCAGGCCACCACCGACATCAGCTGGATCCCGGCGCTCGACGTCCGCATCCATCTCGGCATCGACGGCATCTCGCTCCCCCTTCTCGTACTGACCGCGCTGCTGACCTTCCTCTGCGCGCTCTACAGCTACTTCAAAATGCCGGCAGGCCCCTCCCCGAAGGCCTTCGTCGCACTCGTCCTCGTCCTGGAGTCCGGCACCCTCGCGACCTTCGCCGTCCTCGATCTGCTGCTGTTCTTCCTGGCGTTCGAGATGGTGCTCATCCCGATGTACTTCCTCATCGCCCGCTGGGGCGGTGCGCAGAAGCAGGCCGCCGCCTGGAAGTTCATCCTCTACACGCTGCTCGGCTCGGTGATCATGCTGCTGGGCCTGCTCCTCATCGGACTGAAGAGCGGCACCTTCGACATGGTGGCACTCGCCACTGACAACGGCCGTGGGCTCACCTCGTCCGTGCAGGTCATCGCCGTTCTGGCGATCGGTATCGGGCTCGCCGTGAAGACCCCGATGTGGCCGCTGCACAGCTGGCTCCCGGACGCCCACACCGCCGCCCCGACCGTCGGCTCCGTCCTGCTCGCGGGCGTCCTGCTGAAGATGGGTACGTACGGATTCGTCCGCATCCTGCTCCCCATCACCCCCGACGGGATGCACACCTTCGCGCCCTACCTCGCCGCCTTCGCGGCCGTCGGCATCATCTACGGATCGCTCGCCTGCCTGGCGCTGGCCCGCCCCGGCTCCAAGGGCGACCTCAAGCGCCTGATCGCGTACTCCTCCGTCGGACACATGGGCTTCGTGCTCCTCGGCATCGCGAGCATGACCCCCACCGGAGTCAACGGCGCGCTCTTCGCCAACATCGCCCACGGTCTCATCACCGGCCTGCTGTTCTTCCTGGTCGGCGCGGTCAAGGACCGCTACGGCACCGCCGACCTCGACACGCTCTCCGGTGCCACCGGGGCCGCGCTCTACGGTCGGGCACCCCGCCTCGGCGGCCTCCTCGCCTTCGCCGCCGTCGCCTCCCTGGGCCTGCCCGGGCTCGCCGGGTTCTGGGGCGAGATGCTCGCCCTGTTCGGCGCCTTCGACCCCGCCGACGGCCTCAGCCGACCCGCCTTCCTCACCTTCATGTCGATCGCCGTGTTCGGCACTCTGCTCACCGCCGCGTACATGCTGATCGTCGTACGCCGCGTCTGCATGGGAGAGAAGCGGGAAGAGCCGCAGCAGCTCGCCGATGTCCAGACATACGAATTCGCCGCCTGGACCCCGCTCGTCGCCCTCACCGTCCTCGCCGGTCTGTGGCCCGCCGTCCTCCTCGGCCTCACCGACCCGGCCGTGCAGAAGCTCCTCGCAGGAGGCAAGTCGTGACCACAGCCGTCGTCACCCCGGGCGTCGTCACCACAGCGGCCGAGAGCACCACCAGCCTCGTCCAGTCCGTCGACTGGCTTGCGATCGCGCCCCCGGTCGTCGTCGCGACCGTCGCCCTGATCGTCCTGGTCGCCGACCTGTTCCTGCCGGAGGAACGCAGGCCGCTCCTCGGCTGGGTCACCATGGCCGGACTCGTCGCCGCACTCGCCTTCCTCGTCCCCCTGCGCGACGGCGACCACTCCACCTTCTGCCTCACCGCGGCAACCACCGGCACCGGTGCCCCCGGGGCCTGCAGCTACACCGCCGACCACTTCGCCCTCGTCATCCAGGCCCTCGTGCTGGGCGGCGCCCTGCTGACCGCCCTGCTCTCCCTCGGTGACACACGCAAACTCCCCGCGGGCGAGTTCTGGTTCCTCCTGCTGTCCTCCGCGTCGGGCGCCGCACTCCTGCCCGCCGCCCGCGACCTCGCCACCCTCGTCGTCGCCCTCGAAGTCGCCTCGCTGCCCGCCTTCGCCCTCGTCGGCATCAAGCGCGGCGACCGGCGGTCCTCCGAAGCCGCACTGAAGTTCTTCCTCTCCTCCGTCGTCGCGACCGCCGTCATGCTGCTCGGCGTCAGCTTCGTGTACGCCACCACCGGCACACTGCACCTCACGGAGATCGCCGCCCGGCTCGACGAGGTACCCGGGCAGCTGGACACCCTCGCCAAGGCGGGCGTTGTCCTCACCCTGGTCGGCTTCGCCTTCAAGACGGCCGCCGCGCCCTTCCACTTCTGGGTTCCCGACACCTACGTCGGCGCACCCCTGCCGATCGCCGCCTACCTCTCTGTCGTCGGCAAGGCGGTCGGCTTCTCCGGCCTCATCCTCGTCACCGTGATCGCGTTCCCGGCGTACGCCGACGTCTGGGGACCGGCCCTCGCCGTCCTCGCCGCGCTCACCATGACGATCGGCAATGTCGCCGCCCTGCGCCAGAACGCCACCCGCGTCCGCAGCGCCGTACGCCTGCTCGCCTGGTCGTCCGTCGCCCAGGCCGGCTACCTTCTGGTGCCGATCGCCGCCGCCGCGTACTCCAGCGACGAGCACATCGGCTCCACCGTCGCGTACGCCCTCATGTACGCCGTCGTGAACCTCGGCGCATTCGCGGTCGCCGCCCTCGTCGCCCGTACGAACCCCGGAAACCGGCTCTCCGACTACCGCGGCCTGTACGCCACCCGCCCCCTCGCCGCCCTCGCGATGGCCTTCTTCCTGCTCTGCCTGGCCGGCCTGCCGCCCGGCATCGTCGGCCTCTTCGCCAAGGTCACGGTCTTCTCCGCGGCCGTCGACGCGGGACTCGGCTGGCTCGCCGTCGTCATGGCCGTCAACGTCGTGATCGCGCTCTACTACTACCTGCAGTGGACCGCGGCGCTCTTCCGCGCCCCGGAAGAGGCCCCGGCGGAAGGGGCCCCGTCCGCCGCCGTGCCCATGGACGCGGCCGCACCCGCCGTCCTCAGGCACCGCACCCCAACCTCCCTCACCGCCGCGATCGCCCTCACCGCCGTCGCCGGCGTCGTACTCTCCGGTGCCCCGCAGACGGTCCTCAGGTTCGCCGCCGTCAATCTCTTCTGATGTACCCAAGATCGGTTTGCCCGGGACGGCCCGCACAGGGCAAGGTCATGCCCGCACATCCCCACACACGTACGCATGTCCCAGAGGAGCAAGAGCGGTGCTGAACGGGTTCAAGGACTTCATCCTGCGCGGAAACGTCATCTCCATGGCCATCGGACTGGCCGTAGGAGCCGCGTTCACCGCAGTCGTCACCGGATTCAGCACCGCCTTCATCACCCCGCTGATCGGCCTCGCAACCGGTTCTGTCGGCGACTTCAGCTCGGCGGAGTTCTCGGTCGACGGCGCCATCTTCCCGTACGGGAAGTTCCTGGCCGCCGCCATCGCCTTCCTGATCACCGCCGCGGTGCTCTACTTCGGTGTCGTCGTCCCCATGGCGAAGGTCCAGAACCGCTTCTCCAAGGCGGACGAGAAGGTCGACATCAAGGCCGCCGTGCGCGACTGTCCCCGCTGCTACACCGAGATCCCGGCCATCGCCTCCCGCTGCGCCCACTGCACCAGCGAGATCAAGCCGGATCCCGAGGCTCTCGCACTCGCCGGCCTCCCCGCCCAGCGCTGAGCCGCCGGGCGCCGACCGGCACACGCCCGTCCCTCCACCCGTACGGCCCAGTGCCCGATCCGGCCACAAGTGCCGGACAGGTCCTGTTCCTGCGGCCGTGCGCACAAGGGAACTAGCTCTCCTCGCCTGGCGTTGACCAGTACGAGAGGCTCCACTGGGGGAGTGGAGACCACCAAGTAAAGGGTTCCCCTGCCGCACCACTTGGAGGGCGTACCGTGCACCGCCGGCACAACGGGCTGAAAACCGCCGTACTCCTCGGGGGCTTGTCCGCACTCATCATCGTCATTGGAAGCTTCTTCGGACGTACGGGCCTGATCGTTGCGCTTCTCGTAGCCGTCGGCACCAACGCCTACGCGTACTGGAACAGCGACAAGCTGGCGCTCAGGGCCATGCGCGCCCGCCCCGTCAGCGAATTCGAGGCGCCACAGCTCTACCGCATGGTCCGCGAGCTATCAACGGCCGCCCGCCAGCCCATGCCCCGGCTCTACATCTCCCCGACGCAGGCTCCCAACGCCTTCGCCACCGGCCGCAATCCGCGCAACGCGGCGGTCTGCTGCACCGAGGGCATTCTGCAGATCCTGGACGAGAGAGAGCTGCGCGGCGTCCTCGGCCACGAGCTGAGCCATGTCTACAACCGCGACATCCTGATCTCGTCCGTGGCCGGAGCGCTCGCCTCCGTCGTCATGTTCCTGGTCAACTTCGCCTGGCTGATCCCGGTGGGCCGATCCAACGACGACGAAGGCCCCGGCATCTTCGGCATGCTGCTGATCATGATCCTCGGCCCGCTCGCCGCCTCCGTCATCCAGCTGGCCGTCAGCCGTTCCCGCGAGTACGAGGCGGACGCCTCGGGCGCCCAGCTGACCGGCGACCCACTGGCCCTCGCCGGCGCCCTGCGGAAGCTCGACGCCGGTACGAAACAGCTCCCTCTGCCCCCCGAGCCGCGGATCGAGACCGCGAGCCACATGATGATCGCGAATCCCTTCCGCCCCGGCCAGGGCATGTCCAAGATGTTCTCGACACACCCGCCGATGGCGGAGCGCATCGCCCGCCTGGAGCAGATGGCCGGTCACCGCCCGTGAGGACGATCCTTGCGGACGCCCCCACCGGACAACGCAACTCCGACAAGCCGCTATACGGGCCGTCCCGGGTCCGGTAAGGCGTTGACCTGGACTCTGGCGGTGGAGCGCTGCGTTCACGGCGAAGCCTCGGTCCAACAGCGCGGTGATCCCGGGGGCAGGGGCTTCACAGGCGTCGACCTCATCTGCTTTTGCCGCTTCACGACCTCATTCTGAAACGATCAGTGGAAGTCGGAGAAGAGCAGACCGAAAAAAATCCACAGAGGGATGCCGAACACAGCGAGCACGGCGATCGCCAGCCCCGCCAGGCAGCCGCACCCCGTCAGCCGGTTGCTGGTCCTCGCGTACTCATCGTTGTCCCCCATGACGCCGTTGAACCGCAGCTCTTGCCAGGGGCGGACGACAACTCCTAGCGGGCCCCGAACGCTTCGTCGGTCGTGACGACCTCTCGGCCCAACGGCATGAGCGAGATGGGGATCATCTTCAGGTTTGCCCAGCCGAAGGGGATTCCGATGATCGAAACGAACAGCGGAATGCTCGTGATCAGGTGCCCCAGTGCGAGCCACCACCCGGCGAAGACGAGCCAGATCACGTTACCGACACAGGAGGGCGCACCCGCGTCGGGCCGCTCGACGGTGGTCCGCCCGAACGGCCACAGCACGTAGCCGGCGATCCTCAGGGATGCGATGCCGAATGGAATCGTCACGATCAAAACGAAACAGATGATTGCGGCGACCAGGTACCCGAGGGCCATCCAGAACCCACAGAACACCACCCACAAGACGTTCAGGATCAGCTGTACGAGCTTCATGATCACTAGCCTTCCACACATCACGCCTGCCCGGGCCGTTCAAAGCCAGTATCGGTCCCGGGGCCGAAGAGGGCTCGCCCGACTGTCAGTGCCGTCGTCCACCATGAACCCATGAACGACACCGAGCAGTTGCTGGCAGCCGCGGAGAAGACCGCACGCACCACCCCGCGCTGGGAGAAGTACCCCCTCCCGGCGCCTCTGCCCGCCGAGGGCGTCAAGCGCGCCGAAGCCGCCCTCGGCTTTGCCCTGCCGCCGCTGCTCACCGCCCTGTACACCCGGATCGCCAACGGCGGCTTCGGGCCGGAGTACGGTCTGATGCCGCTGATCGGCGACCAGGCCCCGGACGGGGAGGAGTCCGCCGTCGCGCAGTATCTCGCCCACCGCCGGAGCGCGACCGAGGAAGGCGAGTGGCCGTGGCCGGAGGGCGTGCTGCCGATATGCAGCCTGGGCTGCGGGATGTACTCCTGCGTGGACTGCCGCAGCGAACAAACCACGGTGCTGCTCTTCGAGCCGAACGCCGACGAGCCGGAGCACGCCTGGTACGTGGATCAGCCCGACCTCGCCCAGTGGCTGCGCAGCTGGCTGGACGGCACCGCGTGGTACTCCGAGGAGTCCGAGGACGAAGGGGCCGACATGGCGCCCTGGCCGGATTTCAGCGCCCGCGTATGACCCATGGCCGAGCGGGTACGGCCGGTCCACTGACTGCGCATGCAACCACCCGACCAGGATGAACGTCTTGGATTCCAAGGCCGAGTGACGGGTAGGTTCGCACGCATGAGCATCGTTGGTTGGATCATTCTCGGACTGCTTGCCGGGGCCATCGCCAAGTTCCTGCTCCCGGGCCGCGACCCGGGCGGCCTGATCGGCACCACGGTCATCGGGATCATCGGCGCCTTCCTCGGCGGCTGGATATCGTCGCGCTTCCTCGATCGCCCGATCTCCAACGACTTCTACGACACGGCCACTTGGGTCGCGGCCATCGGCGGTTCGTTGGTTCTGCTGATTGCCTACCGGCTGCTCTTCGGGAACTCCCGCGAACGCCGCTGACGCCCGTCGGCGTCCGGGGTGCCCAACCCGGTCTCGCGCAGGGTCAGATTGAGCCGGCCACGGCCCATCCCCGTCGCGGGGTCGGCCGTTTTGGGGCAGAACTTCTGCACACCGTGGAACGCGAAGCGTGAAGGTCCGCCGAAGACGAACAGGTCGCCGGAGGCCAACTCCACATCCGTGTAGGGCTTTCCGCGGTTCTCCGTGTTCCCGAAGCGGAAGACGCACGTGTCGCCGATGCTGAGCGACACCACCGGAGCACCGGACCGCTCGTCCTTGTCCTGGTGCATGCCCATCCGTGCCGCGCCGTCATAGAAGTTGATGAGGGCGGTGTCCGGCGCGTACGTCCGGGCCGGGCTCTCGTCCCCGTATGCCGCCACCAGTGCCTCTCGTCCCAAATCCGCCAGCCAGTCGGGGAATTCGGCGACCCGTGCACCGTTCACATCGTCGGCCGTACGCGAATACCGGTACGGCTGCCAGTGCCACCCCAGACAGACCGTCTGTACGGACATCACCCCGCCGCCCGGCAACACCGTGTGCCGCAAGGGCACAGGCCCGCGCGCCCATTCCCGGCAGGCCGCCGCCAACTCCCGCCGGCGCTCCGGCGGCAGCCACTCGGGCACATGCACGGCCCCCGGCGCGACGACGGCCCGCGGCCTCGGAAAGAGCCCGGACATGTCAGCGCACCACCAGGGCGCCTTCCAGCCCCAGAAGCTGTTCCTTGCGCTCCAGGCCACCCGCGTACCCCCGCAAGGCCCCGTCCGCGCCGATCACCCGATGGCACGGCCGTACGATCAGCAGCGGATTGCGCCCGATCGCCGTCCCCACGGCCCGCACGCCCGCCCCGGGCGTACCGATCCGTTCGGCGATCTGCCCGTATGACACGGTCTCCCCGTACGGGACAGTGTCCAGTGCCGCCCAGACCCGGCGCTGGAAGTCGGTGCCCAGGCCGTCCGCGTACACGACGTCGAAGCGGGTCAGCCGCCCCTCGAAGTACGCCCGCAGCTGTGCGGCGATCCCCACGAAGGCTTCCGGCGCGTGGACCCACCCGTCCTGGACGACTGCGGCGCCCTTCTGGCCGGGCAGTGAGAGCGAGGCGAGCGCGACTCCGCAGTCCGTGCCGGTGGCCTCCTCGCCGACCAGCAGCAGCTCACCCAGCGGGCTGTCGACCGTTGCGTACATGGTCATGACTCGTCCCTCTCCTTGCCCGTCATGCCGGAAATCGACAGGATCGTCGTCCGGTATGGACAAGTCTGCGTCCCCCGCTCCGCCGTGACCGGCGGTATTCGGACATCGCATCCCGGGTGCGAGGCGGAGCGGCGCATTCCGCTCCGCGCCACCCCGCGCCCGGAAGGCGCAAGACCTGCCAGAGACCTACCGGTAGTTCACGAACTGCACGGCGAAGTCGAAGTCCTGGCCCTTCAGCAGCGCCTGCACGGCCTGCAGATCGTCCCGGCTCTTCGAGCTGACTCGCAGCTCATCGCCCTGGACCTGTGCCTTGACGCCCTTCGGGCCCTCATCGCGAATGATCTTCGCCACCTTCTTGGCGTTCTCCTGGGAGATGCCTTCCTCGATCGTGGCGAAGATCTTGTACTCCTTGCCGGACAGCTGCGGCTCGCCCGCGTCCAGCGACTTCAGCGAGATGCCGCGCTTGATCAGCTTGGACTGGAAGATGTCGAGGATCGCCTTGACCCGCTCCTCGCCGTTCGCCTCCATCAGGATCTTCTCGCCGGACCAGGAGATCGAGGCGCCGGTGCCCTTGAAGTCGTAACGCTGCGAGATTTCCTTGGCGGCCTGGTTGAGGGCGTTGTCGACCTCCTGCCGCTCGACCTTCGAGACGATGTCGAAACTGGAGTCGGCCATGACGTGTGGCTCCTTGTATCGGGGGTGCTGGGAAACGGGATGCATACGGGCGGCTGCGGGCCTGCCGGCCCCGCGCCGCTGATCAAAGCCTAAGGGCTGTCCCGTAATCCCTGGCGGGCGCACGACGACAGCTACGGCACCTCGCCGCGTTGTCGGAACGTCCGCATACATCCAGTATGTGGACGCCCTTCCGCCTTGCGATGCACCGCATCTGACGCCGCGCGCTGCTCCGCCAGGGCTTACGACCTCCCCCACGATAGGGAGCGGGCTCCCGACGCCCTGCGACTCCGCTTGCGGCGTTGTCGTCAGTCAACGACGCTCCGCGTCGCCTCCTTCCTCCGCCTTGCAATCGAAGCCGCACGACGCCGCTCGCTGATCCGCTCCCTATCGTGGGGGAGGTCGTTACGGGACATCCCTTAGCCACCCGCGTCCGATCGGGCCGCTGATCAATCCAGTGGCGTAGCACCCCCGGGCATCGGGTATCGTTTACGTCGTTGCCACGGAGCACCGCCGAAAAGCGGTTCTCACGGCATCAATCCCTGGCGGTGTGCCCGAGTGGCCAAAGGGAGCAGACTGTAAATCTGCCGGCTCAGCCTACCCAGGTTCGAACCCTGGCGCCGCCACTGGAAGTGAAACCCCTTCCGACCTGCTGTTTCAGCAGATCGGAAGGGGTTTTCTCGTTCACCCGACAGGGGTGCGCCCAGGCACCCGAAACACCACCTTGTCTCACCTGATCTCGCCCGAATCCCAGGTCTGATCAGGGCGTGTCCCCCAGACGTCCCCCGGGGAAGTGGGCTACTCCGGCTCGTTCCACTCCCGCATCGCAGCCTCGATCCGCCGGTTCGCCCGATCCTGCGTACGGGCCAGCACCTTGGCGTAGACCCGGAACAGGACCGCGATCGTGTGGCCCGCCCGCCGCGCGCACTCCATCGGGTCCACTCCCGAGCTGAGCCAGAAGGACACCCCAGCGTGACGCAAGTCATACGGGCGACGGGCGAGCTGCGATGCCGCTTCCTCCTCCGTGAGCACGTCGGCGCGCGCCTGCGCCCACACCTCGCCATACCCGGTCTCTTGGAGCAGCCCGCCCCGGTTGGTCCGGAACAGTCGGCCGTCCGGGGCGGTGCCGTGCGTGGCTACGTGCTGCCGGAGCATGCGCACGAAGTGCGGCGGGATCGGCACGGGGCGCGAGTCCTTCACCGCGCGGGCCTTGAGGTGGCGGGCTTCGTGCGCCTGGCCGTCGTCGGTCCAGCCCTTCCCGACCCGTACGAAGCCCTGCCGGAGGGTCAGGGTGCCCCATCCCGTCTCGGGAAGGTGGCACTGGGTCAGTCGCAGGGCTGTCACCTCCGCCGGCCGCATGGCCGCGTAGTAGAGGCAGCCGAAGAACGCCTCCAGGTGCTCACCGCGCGACCCCTGCTCGCGGACGCCCTTGAGTAGGGCCCGTACCTGGCGGGGGTTCGCCACGCTGTCCGGGTCGACCTCTTCGGCGGTCTTGGGGGCCGCCCACTTCACGGTCGTGAGCGGGTTGACCGGTGTGGAGAAGTAACCCTGCTCGACAGCAAGACCGAGGACGTCACTCAGGCAGGCCCGCTTCCGCCGCGCGGTGCGAGGGGCAGCGGGCTTGCCGTCCAGCTTCAGTGCGAGCGCGTCCAGGGCGAGCCGCACGGTAGAGGGCTGTTCGAGCGCGGAGACTGGGAGGGAGTTCTTGGCCATCCAGCGAAGGGCGTGGGCCACGTCCACCGGGGGCTCATCGTCCCACCGGTTGCGGTTGTACGCCCACCCGTACAGAGCCTTGCGGAGAGTCGCTGCGTCCGGGCGTCCCACTCTCGTCTTCACAAGCGCCGGCGTGATAGTAGCGAGCGCGTCCGCGTAGTTCTTCCGCGACTTCGCTGGCGCGGCGGCCCACTTCCGGTCGATGTAGGCGCGGGTGTGTTCGTACCAGGTGATTGACCCCTGCATCGCGCGGATCTCGGATGCGGGGAGTCCCATCTCCTCGTCGAACTGCTCGCCCCGCCGAACAGCGGACATCAGCTCGGACCGGCGGCCATCGGCCTGAGCCTTGAGCTGGTAGCTCTTGGAATGCTTGCGCTGTCCGACCCGCCAGCGCACTCGATAGGGCTTCGGGCGTTCGCGGCGGACTTCCAGGGAGTACAGGCTTACGTCGTACGTGAGAGGCATGATTCTCCATAAGGCGAGGGCCCGCCGGAGTGGCGGGCCCTCGGCGATTGGTGCGTCAGGTGGAGGTCAGGCAGCGGACTCTTCGCACTCCGCCCACCACGCGTCCAGGTCTGAGCGGCGAACGCGGATCTGGCCGTTCGGGAGCTTGATCAGGCGCGGACCCTGGGAACGGGCGCGCATGCGGTAGAAGGCAGCGCGGCTCATGCCGAGTTCGGCGAGGACTTCGGGGAGCTTGAGCATCTGGGGGCGGGCCATGGTGCGACTCCTCTTCGAGAACGTTCCGTCGGACCCCTCTGCGGGGTCCGCTACATCCGCTTCACCGCTACATCGCAGGTCAGCGGCATGTTTTCTGTAGCGGGTCGTGTGGATGTAGCGGCTACGACCGCTACTGGGCCGCCCGGTGGTGGGCGGCTGGTAGCGGTGGTGCGGATGTTGTAGCCGCTACATCGGGGTGGGTCCGCTACGCGGGGATGGCTTCTGAGCTGGGCTGTAGCGGCTGAAGCGCTTGTAGCGGTTGTACGGCGGGGGGCGGGCAGTACCGCTGCCACGCGTCGTGGAGGTCCGTGGAGTAGTAGCCCTTGAGGACCCCGCCGGAGGTCCGGATGTTGCGGGAGGAGATGGGCTCGTTGTCTGCGGTGACGTAGTCGTGGAGCATGCGGGACAGCCGCCGGGAGTCGAGCGGCTTGCCCTGCAGGTCGGCCCAGGGGGCGTCGTCGAGTGCGTTCAGCCGGTCGACGATGGCGATGGTGGGGAGTCGGTCGATGCCGACCATGACGTGGTCGCGGAGGTCGGTGAGCAGGCGGATTCCGAGGCTTCCTTTGTCGTCGGCCTGGGATGCCTTCACCAGCTTTACGCATGCTTCGCGGGCCCTCTCGGGCCAGTTCCCACCGGCCGCGTCCGCGATGGCCAGCAGGGGCTCCCACACGTCGGCGGGCCGGTCGGTGACGCCTTCGGGCATGTCGGGCCAGGCACCCATCACGACGTCGCGGGCCTGCTCTGCCCAGATGGCGAGCTGGTCTCGCAGGGCATTGCCTTCCTTCTCGTGGATGCGGGCGCGGAAGGGTTCCACGCGCTCGTTCCGGGCCCTGCGGCGCATGCGGATGATGACGGAGCGGGTCAGGATCGTGTCGGGCAGCGAGCCGAGTCCGGCGACGGCCACCGCGGTGTAGGAGGGGAATGCCTGGACACTCTGGTTGCCGCCGTCCCCGACGCACCGGTAGGTGACTCCGGTGCGGCGGTGGCCGGCGTTTAGGAATCCGCGCAATTCCTCGTTGTCCCCGGCCTTGGGACCAAAGACGGTGTCGATCTCGTCGAAGAGGATCGTGGGCCGCCCCTCACTGGCAGAGACCGCCCGGAAGAGCGCCGCCGCGGAAGCATTGACGGCGACCATCGGCTGAGGAACGAGGGTTTCCACGATCTCCAGTGCGCGGGACTTCCCGGAGCCGGGCTCAGGGGAGAGGAACGCCAACCGCGGGGTGGAGTCGAAGGCGTCCAGCAGGTGCGCGTGCGCGTCCCACAGGGCCACGGCCACGTAGGCGGCCTCGGTCGGGAAGACGTTGAACCTGTGGTGGAACGCCTCGACTTCGGCCAGCAGTGCGGCACCGTCGATGGGCGGGGTGGGCGGTGTCGCGGTCATGTGGCGATCCTTTCCTCGGTGGTGCGCAGCGGGCAGCGGGCGCGGTGGCGGTTGTGGTCGTCGATCAGGGCGAGGGCTTTGCGGTGGCCTGCGGCGAAGAGGTTGCGTCCGCACTCACAGATGCTCGTCGCGGTGGGCACGGCGCCGCGGGGTGCGCTGATGGTGAGCCAGGCGATCGGGTACCGCCCGTCCCCGGCCTGCGGGTCAGAACGAACAGATGAAGGGACGCCTCCGGCGACGTACTTCGGCGCTCCACTGCCGGGTGCGGTGGGGGCCGGGGCGGCGGTCCTGGGGCCGGTGGGCGGTGGGGGAAGGCTTTTCAGGTGGGGGTGACGTGGGGCGCTCATGCGGCGGCCCCCCTCGGCCGGCAGGTTCGGATGGACCAGTTGAGGGCGCTGCGGATCGTGGTGCGGCACTCGGCCGCCGGGAGTCCGGTCGACTCGCCCGCTCCCTGAAAAGCCTGCTCCACCTCGTGCCGGGGGAGGTCGCCCCACGCGACGAAGCGACCCACGGCACGGGCGCTCCTGAGCAACTGTTCGTTGCGGCCACCCTCGGTGGTGGCGCGGACGGTGGCGGTCTCGCGTTCCAGGGCGACGTCTGCGGCCCGGTTGCCGACCCGGGGTGCCTGAATGCGTACAGGCCGTGCGGGTGCCGGTTCGGCGGTGAGGGCCTGTAGCAGCCACGTGGGCAGGTCGGCTACGGGGGCGGGGTCGGTGACCTCGTACGTGTGGCCGTTGATGACGGAGCCGGGGGCGACGACGTAGCCGCCCCGGGCCCGGGTGTCGATGAGTGGCCCGAGCAGCCCCGCGGTGTTGATGAGCCGGATGCCGGGCGGGGCGGTGAAGTACAGGTGCTCTCCACTGCTCGCAGTCCGCACCCGATAGGTGGCGGGGACGGCCTGTCCGGCGCGCTCGCAGAGCGCCTCAAAGGTCGTCACGCCGGAAGGCGTGCCCGCATTGCTGTTGGGCTTGGGCATGTCGAGATCGACGACGACCAGCCCCGACGGGCCGGTCGCGACACCGATGTTGAACCGGCCGGTGGACCATGCCCGTTGGATGCGGTCGGGGTCGGTGGTGGCTCGCTGTTCCCACTTGCGGTGACCAGTCGTGCAGTCTCCGGTGCCGTGGCAAGAGGCTTCACCGTGCAGGGCGGGCGGCTTGCCGCCGGGCCGTAACGGGAACACCGCCCAGCCGCGGGTTGCGGCATCGAGCGCTGCGGACAGCAGCGCGGAACGTGCTTCATAGGTCATGCTGGATGTCTCCAGTTCTGTAGAAGGTGCTGGCAGACAAGGGCGGCCCCGGTTTCATTGGCGTGAGGTTGGGGGCCGCCCTTGGCGTAGCTACTCGCAGGTGCAGTCGGTGAACTCGGCGCTGCCGTCCGCGCCGCAGCCGCAGCAGTGCGCGTACGGGTAGGGCTCGGAGTCGTCACCGGGGGCGCACAGGTCGCAATCGATGAAGTCGTCGTCGTACATGGGTCCCTTCCGGGGTCAGTTGTGGAAGCGGTTGGATTCGGGGTGCTGGTCGCACCAGGCTTCGGCGCAGACTTTGTGGACAGGCTCGCGGTCGTGGGAGCGCATCGGGGTGGGCCTGCCGCAGAGCACGCAAGGCAGGTCGCGGTGGGGGTCGAAGTGCCGGTTGTCGCGCCAGTCGAGCAGGGGCATGGCCCGCCCTCACTGCTGGTTGGTGGTCTTGGCCCACACGCCTCGGATGGTGGTGCGGCTGGTGCGGTGGTCCTGGTGGACGGGGCCCTTGTAGTGGTGGTGGTGTTCGGTGTGTGCGTCGGCCTTGGCGCGGCCGAGGGAGCGCAGCAGCGATCCGGCGGCGAGGACCAGGGTGACGGGTCCGGCCGCGCCCACGGCGAGGGTGACGGGGTCGACCTGGCCGAGCGTGTAGAGGACGAGGGAGGTGGCGCCGCCGACGGACAGGGCGGCGACGCTGCCGGTGAGCATCAGGGCGCTGGCGTCCGTGGCCTTCTGGCTCATGGGCGGGCGTCCCGGCTGGGCGATGGGGGGAGTCGGCCCGTACGCGGGCAGTGGGGAGTCGTCGCGGTGCGACGTCGGCGTGTACGCCTCGTTGATGAGCTGGCGGGCGCGAAGCTCGGCCTCGGCGGTACTGAGCGGGCGGCTGGCCGGGGCGGGCGGGTCGGGTCGGTTCATGGGGTGGTCCTCCCGGGCGGGCCGGGGCCCCTGCGCGCGGTGCGACGAGAGGCCCCGGGTGGGGGTGTCACGTGCGGTGTCAGGGGGTGTCACGCGGGTGTCAGGGCCTGGTGTCAGGGCGCGTGACACCCGCTCCCGCCTAGGGGTTTGGGTGTCACGCGCCCCGTGACGGTGTCAGGCGTCACGCGGGTGTCAGGGCGGGGACGATCCGCCACCGGCCGGTCTGGTTCGTCGGCTGCAGGCGGCCCTCCAGAGCGGCGTCACGGAGCCTCGCGGAGACCCACGGTCGGCTGTAGCCGTTGGCGTCGCACCAGTCCATGAAGTCCTTCGGCCCGACGACCATCTGCCCGGCCTCCTCGAACTCGTCGAGGGCGCGGGCGAACAGCTCCCGTGCCTCCTCCGGGGACGGCTTGCGGCCGGTGTCTTGACCGAACAGCGGGGTGTCGTCGCCCTGCTGGGCCGGAGGCAGGTCGGCCTCGGGGTCCATGGCGGCGTCCTCGGGGTCGAGGAGGGTGCCGGTCTGGATGGTGTCGTCCTGGTCCGGCACGGCAACCTGCCCTGTCTCGTCGGTGTCGGTGCGGCGGCCGGTGTACGCGTTGCCGACGACTGCCCTGGCGGCCCCGGCGGTGACGGGGTCGGCGCTCGCCCCGTTGCGGACGGCCCACTGGGCGAGCATTTCCATGACCGCCGTGGCGTCCTGGGTGAACTGCCGTGTACGGGCGGGGCTGGCGTAGCGGTCGGGGTCGATGCCGCCCGCGACGACGTAGCAGTAGCCGGGCTTGCGGTTGCCCCATGCTCCGGGGTGGGCGCCCTGGTCGATGACCGTGTCCGGGAGGCTGAACCCCTCGTCCCTCGGGTCGCAGCCGAGCGCGATCACGGACGGGAGCGAGGCCCGGGTACTGGTCGACATCTGGTCGTACGAGGGGCGCTGGAGGGACACGAACAGCGAGCACCCGGCGGACCGGGCTTCCTGGGCGATGCCGGTGAACGCGTCGTCCCCGAGCTGCCTCAGCGTGTTGGCGGCCTCTTCCATCCACGCGACCAGGTACGGCATGCCCTCGCAGCCGCAGGCCGTGCGGTCCGGCCGGCAGGAGTGAGCCGGATCGGTCTGCCGCTCGGCTGCCTGCGGCGTCCACTGCCTGTAGGAGTGCTTGCCCAGCCACCCGGTCCGGGCCGGGATGACGTGCTGGAGCGCTTCGACCATCGCCTCGGTCCCGGCCCCGCCCTCCACGGCCCAGTCGTAGGCGGGCAGCAGCGGCCGGAAGTCCTGGAACGCCTTGGGGTCGGACAGCCACACGATGACGTCGCGGCGGGACAGGATCTCGGCCTGGAGGTTCAGGGCGGTGTCGCCCTTGCCGGACCCGGTGCCCCCGGCGACAAGGAAGTGCTGGCCGTTGCGCCCGACGTCCGGATCGCCGGGCAGCCACACCATCAGCGGGGAGCCGTCGTCGTACCGGCCGATGACGAGCGGTTCCATGATCGAGGCGCCCGGCCGCGACGGGCCGTCCCATACCTGGGGCTCGGTCAGCATGTCCTTGGGCACGATGACCAGGTCCCCGCGACGGGCGGAGTCCGGGTCGGGCTGGAACCGCACCGCCGACTGCGGCAGGTCCAGCGCGGACGCGATGCGCACCAGCGCCTTCGCGACATCGTCAGTGGTCTGCTCCCCGCCCTCCAGGGCGAGCGCCGCAGTGACGCGGTTCGGCTCGACCTCAGTCCGGCCGATCTTCGCCTTCGCGAGGCCGACCTTTTCCAGCAGGCTCTTGTCCGCCGACTCGGTGACCGTCCCACCGTCCGATGTCCGCAGCGCCATCCGGATGTTCCAGGACAGGGCGAGCACGGCTCCGCCCATGAGGTAGGTGTCGGGCAGGATGCCGGTCAGGGGCCCGGCAAGAGCCGCGCCGGTCATCCACCCGGACCCGGCCGCGACCGTGATCGCGGAGTGCAGGCGACGCTGCGGGCTGGTCTCCCGCCCCGCCCACCAGGTGGCCCCGGTCAGGGCGACGGTCGACAGGGTCAGCCCGACCCCGGCCGCGACCGAGTCGGCCCACAGCAGGTGCGCGCCCGACCCGGCGACGCCGACCCCGGCGACGCCGAGCCACGGCGGGAGGTGCGGCTTGGCCCGGTGCAGGAGGTACGCCCCGATGCCGCCCACCCCGGTTGATGTGCTGTGCTCTCGTCGGTTCCTCAACTGCCGTTCCATCCTCTCCAGCTCTCGTTCCACGTCTCGTCCGTCCTGGTCAACCCACCGGCGGCTCACTGCGCGGTCCAGTTCATGCGGGGCCGCTCCGGGCGCTGGGCGCGGTGGCGGTGGGCGCCGAGCTCGCCCTCGTACTCCTGCTGGAACTGGGCGTAGCAAGCCGCGGCGAGCTTGGCGGCGTTGCGCAGCTCGTCGGCCGCGCGCTGCATCTTCCGCGAGACCTTGAACGCGCGGATCTTCGCGCCGCCCATTCGGCCGTCGGGGTCGGGGACGGTGCCCAGCACGGCCTTGAGGATCTCGGCGCCCATGGCGACCTCGAAGGAGAGCATCACGGCGGCGGCCCGCAGGCTGTTGCAGTAGTTGCGGATCTGCGCGGGGCTGCTGAACTCCGGGGCGGGCAGCAGGCTCTGCGACTGCGCCCCCCGGGGCCCGGGGATGTTCTTGTTGTTGTTGACGGTGACGTTGATCGGCGGGACGAACGAGCCGCCCACCGCGCCGACGAAACCGCCGACCGCCGCGCCCGCGTTGTTCGCGAACTTGGCGCCCTTGCCGGTGGGGGCCTGGCCGCCACCGCTGGTCCGGGAGCGTGGCCCGTTGGTGGCCCGGGTGCTGTTGCTTGCCATGGTGATCTCCGTTTCAGGCAGAGAGGAAGAGAGCTGCGACGAGCAGGGCGGCGATGTGGGCGGTCTGGTCGACGTGCGCGGCACCGCCGCGGCTGATCCAGTCAGCCGAGCCGGTGTGCGTCATCCACCACAGGACCGGCCAGCGCCGGTCGATCACCGCGTGCGTGGCACCGATCCACAGGAGCGCGGCCAGGGCGGGCAGCAGCGGAAGCCGCCACCCCAGGACCACCGCACCCAGCGCGAGCAGGAGGCCGCAGACGACGACGTGGGTGGCAGCGTGGGCCAGATTCGGGGCCCAGCCCTTCCACCCGGGCCCGGCCTTGTGCTCGGCCTGGTGATCGGTCTGAAGTGCGTAATCGGCGACCAGGTGGCCGACGTAGAGCAGGAACGCGAGATCAGCGAACACGAGACGCCTCCTCGGCGGTGGGGTTGTCGTGGCAGGGGGCGCACATGCCGAGCGACCGGGGGATGCAGTACCCCCGGTCCTGCCGGCAGACCGGGCACGTACGGCGCGCGGCCATCGCCGCGGCGAGCGCCGCCCGGCGGGCCGGGGTCATCGGCCGCACCGGACGGGCCCGGTCGATCCGGTAGAGGTAGGCGACCAGCGGGCCGCGACGACGCCGGGGGCGTTCGAGCTGGGCGGCGACGTCCTGACCGCCGGGCCGAAGCCCGAGGGCCCGGAGCTGGCGGCGAGTGGCGTAGCCGTCCGGGGCCAGGCGCCACCGGTAGACCAGCAGCGTGCTCACCGGGTGCCTCCGAGCGGGAGAGTCCGGATACGCCACGGAACCTCGGAGGCCCGCGCCGGGGCCCCGCCGCAGCAGGTGGCGGGCGAGGCCCATCCGTCCCTGGGGGCGCCCTCGGCCTCGGCCGCGATCTCCGCCGCGTCCTGGGTGGCGTGCACGCTGTGCAGCTCCCCGAAGTGGAAGAGGACGTAGACGCGGTCGGCCCGGGCGGCCTGCTTCCGGGCGATGCGCAGCAGCGTCCGCAGGGCCTGGCGGTCCTCGGTGTCGAGAAGGGACTGGGCGCGCAGAGTCTCCAACTCGCCATCAAGGCGGGCAGCATCGGCGATGGCGCGGTCGAGCACGACGCGTAGGTTTCCGCTCTGCTCCAGGCACCTCTCGGCTTCGACACGGGCGGTCTCAGCCTCGGAAACGCGGGCACGCAGGGCGTGCAGGGTGCGGGTACGAACGATCGCGATCACGCGGAGGCTCCTTCAAGGGCGGGGGCGGTCTGGGCCTCGCGCAGTTCCTGGTAGCGGGAGGAGACCCAGCCGGTCGACCAGCCGCACAGCTCGGCGGCCGTGCGCACCGGCAGCCCGGCTTCGACCGCGGCAGCGACGATCTGACGGGCCTTGGGCTCGGGCAGCTTCTCGTTCACCGGTCCGCCGGACAGCAGCGCGGCCCGCTCATGCTCGGCCTGCGCGGCTTGTTCACGGCGTTCATGCTCGGCCTGCTGCTGTTCACGCTCAGCCTTGGCGCGTTCACGGGCCTCACGCTCGCGGCGCTCGTTCTCGCGCCGCCGGGCCGCCTCCTGTTCACGGCGTTCATGCTCGGCCTGCTGCTGTTCACGCTCAGCCTTGACGCGTTCACGGGCCTCACGCTCGGCCCGCTCCCGAGCCTCGATGCGGGCCTGCTCCTCACGCCGGACCCGTTCATCGTGCTCACGCTGTTCACGGGCCAACCCGGCTTCATGCTCGCGCTGTTCACGGGCGATCGCGGCCGTGTGCTCCCGCTCCTCACGGGCACTGCGCTCGGCCCGCTCCCGCGCCTCGATGCGGGAGCGCTCGCGGGCCTCCTTCTCGGCCTGCTGCTGGGCGTTCAGCTCGGTCACAGCGGCAGCGATGGCCCGCCGGTAGGCGAGCCCCGTCTCTGCCGTGACGATGAGCAGCAGCGGCGCGACGGAGTGGACAGCCACCCCGACCAGGTCTTTCTTCAACGCGGAGTCGGCCACGTTCAGGGCGAGGGTCATGCAGCCGGTCATCCACCGCAGCGCGATGGGCCACCGCCCGCCGCGCCCGCCCAGGCGGGCCAGGGTGGCGTCCAGGCGGACCACGATGACCACTGCCGCGTCCACGACCAGCGGCAGGATCGGGGCCGTCCACTGCCACTTCTCGGCGGTGTGACGGGCGGCGAGCGGGGTGACGGTGAGGATCGAGTACAGCATCGCCCCACCGACGATCAGCCACGTCCCTACTGACAAGGCCCGGTCTGCTGAACGGATCTGAGCACTGTTCACGACTCGCCCCCGTCTCGTGAACACACCTGGATCGAGGCGAGGAGACGGACCGGCGATGCGTCGTCACCGTGCGTCTCGTAGTACTCGGCCCACTCCCACCCGGCGCCGCCCGTGAACACGAAGCCGAGCGCGGCGAGCGCCCGTGACCGCTGGGCCACCGTCGGCACGGCGACCGTCGGACCGAAGTCGTGCTCAGGCCACTCAGAGGCCCGAACACCCATCAGCACGACGTACAGGCGCCACCGACCATCACGATTCGAGATCTGCGCGGTGTACTCCATCACGCCGCCACCGCCGAACCGGCGGTGCAGCCCTTCACCGGACGCCGGACCGCGCGACGCGGGCGCCGGCCGTCCGAACGGCGCTTCAGCGACAGCGTCCGCAACAGCGACTCGGCGTACGCGGCGGTCTCCGGGTCACTCTCCCGGAGCTCCGCGAGAACCTCCTGGGCGACGTCCAGCCGCGCCGCCCGCTCCATGGCGGACTCGACAGCCGGACCGGTGAACAGCTCCAGGTCGATGCCCAGGGCCAGTTCCGTGAACTCGCTGGCCGTAACGGCCACGTGACCAGCAACGATGGTCTTCATGGGTCGGTTTCTCCTTGTCTGGGGACGGCCCGAAACTGCGGCTCCGGTGCTCGAACACCGGGGCCGCGGGCCGTTGAGGGTTCCGCCCGTCGACGCGAGCGGTCCGGCCACCGAGAGGTGGCCGTGGTGCCCCGGCAGGGAGTCGAACCCGGCCTGCGACCATCGGGGCTGTGGGGTGTGTTCAGCGCTGGACGACGTCCTTGTCCAGGTCGCGGTGGGTGATGGTGACCGTGAACCCGGCCGTGCGGAGCCGGTCGGCCAGGGCGAGGGCGAAGGTGGGGGCGCGGTGCCGGCCACCGGCACAACCGCCCGCGACAGTCACAGTCCCGGCGCTGGGCCCGGACGCGAATGCACCCACCGCCATGGCGGTGGCACTGACCAGCGCCGTGATGCCGGGAGTGCTCATCACTGTGGTGCGGACCAACTCGTCACGAGCCGTCATGTACCGCAACTCCGGGCTGACGTGCGGGTCACGAAAGTGAGTCCGCAGGTCCACAACCAGGTGGGCTGCGGGCGGGGCATCGTGGAGATAGCCGAACGAGGTGATCTCGACGGCCGTCATCAGCGCCGCCCCTGCGTCCGCGCGTTGTCCTGGCTGCGCTTGTTCGCTTCGGCGTTCTTGCGGGACAGCTCGTCGCGCTCCGCATCTGTCAGACTCGTCAACACAGGGACCTCCTGGGGGTGCCTGTCTGCGCCGTCCGGAGTTGCCTCTCCGGGCGGCGCACTCAGTGGAACCAGCGGATTCCGGCTCCCCTCGGCCCCGCCCGTACAGCCGCAAACAGCGGCCGGACGGGCGGGGGAGGCAACCAGCGCAGCGACCGCTGCGAAGGTGTCCCGACTCCGCGAATCGCCGGGTGACCCGGCTCAGTCCGCAGATCGGGTGGACGCGAAGGGCATTGCTGCCCGTGCCGGTCCAGGGCACGGGCAGCGCCCGGATTCTTCGTCGGTACACGTCGACCTCCAGGGAAGGCGGACATGGGTACGTGGTGTAGGTCGCGATCTCTGCCCTTGTCTCACCGCACGTGAAAGACCCCTCAGTCGTCCCGAAGGGCGACCCGGAGCAAGGTGCTTGCTGGCTCGTGTATTGCTCGTGCGGCAGGGCCTGCGGCTTGTCGCAGATGCCTGTTGATCTATGTCCACTGTTCAGTTCTCAAGGAACAGGGCTTCCTTTGGGCTCACTCCCGTTGTCGGGACCCTCCGGGCGCTCTGGTGGTGCGTGGAAGCAGCCCAAAGAACGGGCCCTTCTGCTGTCTCCGCTGCGTTCTCGGCGACATGCTCAACATAGGCAACCTGCTTAGGCAGGTCAAGGGGGTTGGGTGAGCTGTGCGTGTTGGGCATGTTGATTAGAATGGATGAATGAGCCTCGACCCGGACGACCCGCGACCGCCGTATCAGCAGGTCAGCAGCTCTCTGCGAGCTGCGATCCTCACGAAGAAGGAAGGTTTCACTCCCGGGGACAAACTCCCATCCGGTCCTGAGCTGGCCAGGCGCTACAGCGTGGCGCGCGGCACTGTGGACAAGGCTCTGGAGCTGCTTCGGAGCGAGGGGCTGATCATCACTCGCCAGGGCAGCGGGTCATTCGTGCGTGAGCGCACGGAGCGGCCGGTGGGCCTCCGCCCTCACATCGAGGCAGCGTTCGGCGAGCCGCAAGTCACCCTCGACTTCGCTGGGTTCTCCAGCGAGACCCTGCACAACGCCATGCAGGAACCGTTGGACAAGATTCGGTCAGGCCGCCTTACCCCTGAATCGATCACAGTGCGACTGCTGTTGCCCGATACGACTGCGCCCATGGCCGTTCCGGTACTGGTCGACGGCCTTCAGGACGATCTGGCGCTGCGCGACCGAGCCCGGAACATCGCGCTGACGAACGCCGGCGGTATCAAGCACTCCGTCGAAGTGCTCGCGGAATACGGCCTGGTGAAGTCCGTCAATGTAGAGGTGCGTGTTCACCGGGCGTCCAGCCTGTTCAAGCTCTACATCCTGAACCAGCGAGAAGCCTTCTTCGGGTTCTACCCCCTCCGGGAGCGGTCGCTCTCAGTGGAAGGCGAGTCCCGCACGTTCTTCGACGTCACGGGCAAGGACACGACGCTCTTTCACCACTCCGCCGGACCGGATGACGCGTCGCTCGGCTCCCTCTACCTCCAGCAAGCACAGCTCTGGTTCAACAGCGTCTGGACCACCATCTCCTATGAGCGGAAGCCATGAATACGACCCAGCTCACTGACGTGCTCCGCCCCGCCCGGCATCTCTTCCTCGACTTCGATGGCCCGGTCTGCTCGGTCTTTGCGGGAATGCCCGCTCCCGATGTGGCACGAGGGTTGTACGAGTCTCTCCGCCCCGCCCTTGCGCCGGGGGACCCCGAAGGCTGGGCGACGGAGTCTGACCCGCTCGCGCTCCTGCGGAGCGTCGCAGACACACGGCCGGATTTGGCAGCCCGAGCAGACGAAACGCTGACGCGCTTGGAGGTGGAAGCGGTCGCGCTTGCCGAGGAGACCGCCGGCGGGGAGACCACCATTCGAGCCTGCGCCGAATCGGGTCGCTCAGTCTGGATCATCAGCAACAATTCGGGGGATGCGATCCGCGCGTACCTGGCTGATCGTGGACTCGATGGGGCGGTCACGGGGGTGTTTGGCCGTGTGCCGGGCGATCCGGCATCTATGAAGCCCAATCCGCGCCTGCTGCTGGACGCGCTGTCCGCCGCGTCGGCCACACCTGCGGAGTGCATCTTCGTCGGAGACGCGGCACGCGATGTACAGGCCGGCATTGCGGCTGACGTGGCGACGATCGGCTATGCCAACAAGCCGGGCAAGGCGGCCGTGCTGGCAGCGGCGGGGGCCGTGGCGGTGACGGAATCCATGGGCGTCATCGCGGACGCGCTCAGGTGAAATCTGCCGGCCTCGGTGCTGCTGGTGCCCGGCGAGATGAATACGGGGCGCGACTAGAATTTCCCCCAGACGTCCCCCGAGGAGACAGGGGAACGTGAAAGCGCCTGGTCAAATGGCCTGAAGGTAGCCCGCTGTAAATCTGCCGGCTCAGCCTACCCAGGTTCGAACCCTGGCGCCGCCACATGGTAAGGCCCCTGTCTCAGGACAGGGGCCTTCTTTGTTTCTGTTACGAGGGTTGTGAACATGGAATCTGTGCTGGTCAGCGCCTGTCTGCACGGTGTGCCCTGCCGCTTCGACGGCCGAGGCAAGGCCTCTGCCGCAGTGGCCGAGGCGATCGGAGACCGCCGCCCCGTCGCCTTCTGCCCCGAGGTCGCCGCCGGACTCCCCACCCCGCGCCGCCCCGCCGAGATCGTCGGCGGCGACGGCCACGACGTGCTGGACGGTCGCGCCCGAGTCGTCGACGACACCGGGCACGACGTGACGGAGGAGTTCGTGGACGGCGCCCGGCGGGCGCTGGAGGCCGCGCGCAGGGCCGGGTGCGCCGAGGCGCTACTGATGGCGCGCAGCCCTTCCTGCGGGCGCGGCACGGTCTATGACGGTACGTTCACGGGCGAGCTCCGCGAGGGCGACGGCGTCACTGCCGCCCTGCTGGAGCGCCACGGCATCAAGGTCCGCCAGGCGCCGGGCAGCTGAACCGAGGCGGCGGGCCTCGGCCCGAGACCGGGCGTGCGGTCGTCAGAAAGCCGGACCAACGGCCCGGTTCAACAGCTCAGTTCCCCGCAACGTCCTTCACGGCGACCGCCACCGGCATGTTCCCCGAGATGAGTTCCAGGGTCAGCCCTGCCGTCGCCGGGGTCTCCAGCAGCTCCAGCAGCGCCGCCGCCACATCGTCGCGCGGCACCGGTCCGCGGCCGGCCGAGGCGGTCAGGAGGACCATCCCGGTGCCCGCGTCGTTCGTCAGCATTCCGGGGCGCAGGATCGTCCAGTCGAGTGCGGTCCTGGAGCGCACGTACGCGTCCGCGGCGCCCTTCGCCCGCAGGTAGGCGTCGAAGACCTCGTCGCCCGCGTGGCCGGGGTCGGCGCCCATCGACGAGACCACTACGTAGCGCCGTACGCCCGCCCGTTCCGCCGCGTCCGCGAACAGCACCGCCGCGCCACGGTCCACCGTCTCCTTGCGTTCCGAGCCGCTGTTCGGGCCCGCACCGGCCGCGAAGACCGCCGCGTCGGCACCGCGCAGCACCTCCGCGACCTCCTCCACGGAGGCCGATTCGAGATCCAGGACGACCGGCTCGGCACCTGCCGCCCGGAGGTCCTCGCGCTGTTCCGGATTACGGATGACACCCACGGCTTCGTACCCGCTCGCGGTGAGCAGCCGCTCCAGCCGCAGCGCGATCTGACCATGTCCACCTGCGATGACAATGCGCATGGTCACGACCGTACGCCGCAGCGGGCCGCCGCGCTCAGGGCCCGCCGCAGGGACCGGAATCCGGTCGGCTCTGACGGGGCAGGCCGAGGGCGACGACGGTCTCCGAGTCGCAGTACTCGCGCACCGCACTCGTCCGCGTCACGACCCGGCCGCGATGCACCACGACCCGGCTGTAGGCGAGCGACAGCACACCCGAGAGCTGCTCCCCGCGTACGGCGAGCAACTCGGCTGGGAAGCCGGCCTCGACCCTGACCTCGGGCAGCCCCATCGCCTTCCTCGCGACCGAGGAGACCGCCTCGTACGCCTCATTGGCCCGCATCCCGCTCTGCGAGGCCAGGAGATAGGCGGCCTCCAGCGGATCCCCGCGTCCCACAGGGTTTGCGACGTCCCGCAGCGCTCCGCTGCCCGCCGCGACCCGTACTCCGGCCGCACGCAGCAGCCGTACGGGGGCGGTGCCCCGGCCTTCCGCCCCGCAGCAGCCGCCCTGGGGGAGGCAGATCACCGTCACCCCGGCCGCGGCGAGCTGGTCGGCCGCACGGCCTGCGGCCTGAGGAGGAAGCCGGGAGAGGCTGGCGCACGGGCCGATGGAGACACCGGGCCGCAGCCCGCCTGCCATGGTGGCCAATCGGCCGAGCCGGGCCGGATCGGCGCCGTCCGTGTGCAGATCGACCGGACAGCCCTGTTCGGCGGCGATCTCCAGGACGGCTTCTGCGTACCCCGCCGGATCCGGATCGAGGTCTGGGCAGCCGCCGACCGCGCCGGCACCCATCTTCACGGCGTCGCGCAGCATGGCCAGGTTGTCGGCGCCCGCGACGCCGGTGAGCAGTCGGGGTACGGCGACGGAGGTCAGTTCGGCTAGTCCGCGCAGCGAGCGGCTTGCCTGCAGTACGGCTCCGAGGGAGGTGAGGCCTTGGACGTCCCCGATCCGTACGTGTGCGCGCAGTGCGGTGGCGCCGTGGCCGAGCTGCAGCAGGGCGGCCTCGGTGGCGCGGCGCTGGATGTCCTTGGGGCGGTGCGACACGGGTCCCGGACTGTCGGGGCCCGCACCGTGGGCGGTGAGCGCGGTGTCGCTGTGGGCGTGGGGTTCGGCGGGGGCGGGGAGCAGCAGATAGCCGCGCAGGTCCACCCGCGGACCTGGTGCGGTCAGGCTGCCCGCGGTGCCGACGGCCTCGATGCGGCTGCCCCCGAGCCGTACGTCCACGATGCGGCCGTCGGTGAGACGGGCGCCGCAGAGCACCAGGGCGCCGGTCTCGGCGGTGGCGGCGGTGTCGGGACTGCTGGTCGCGTCGGCCGCGTCGGCGGCGTCGTCGTCCGGCTGCCGCGGCTGGCTGTCGGGCATCGCGCTCCTGGGAAGGGGTACAAGGTCACGCAGAGTGAGTCGAGCCTAGGCGCGTGTTCGGTCCGGTTCGAGGAGGAGCGAAATAGTCGTACCGGTGTGGCCCTGAGGGGTGTCCGGGGCACGCGTGTGCGACTGGGGCCGTGGTGGCTCATGCGGTGGCCGAGGAGCTGTTCAAGCGGCCGGTGGGCGGGCCGGAAGGCCGCCGGCCGAGGGATCGGCGGGGTCTCGATCAAGGGCGCAGGTCGGGGCTTCGAAACGGATTTGGGCGATCGGCGACCAACCGTGTAATGTCTTCATCGCTCGCCCCAATAGCTCAGTCGGTAGAGCGTCTCCATGGTAAGGAGAAGGTCTGCGGTTCGATTCCGCATTGGGGCTCTGGTGATCGGAAACCCCGCTTCGGCGGGGGGACTGATTATCAAAGCGGTGTAGCTCAGTCGGTAGAGCAAGCGGCTCATAATCGCTGTGTCACCGGTTCAAGTCCGGTCACCGCTACTTACGGTAGCCGATTGTGGGGTCGGTCCTTCGATCGGCTACTCTTTTTTGCGTTCATCCGTTCATCCGTCCGTCCAAGGAGCACTCACGTGGCTGCCACCGACGTCCGCCCGAAGATCACGCTGGCCTGCGTGGAGTGCAAGGAGCGGAACTACATCACCAAGAAGAACCGGCGTAACAACCCGGACCGTCTTGAGATGAAGAAGCACTGCCCGCGCTGCAACTCGCACACTGCGCACCGCGAAACGCGCTGAAACAGGCTCGTACACGAGGCCGTCCCCACTGGGGGCGGCCTCGTGTCGTTGTATGAGGGCTGTCCTTCGGCCTTTTCATCTTTCATCAGGAGGTAGCGAGCTCATGGCGCTCGACCAGTCCTTCGTGGGGCGGATCTATCCGCCCACCCCGCCGTACGAGGTCGGCCGGGAGAAGATTCGCGAGTTCGCCGAGGCGGTGGGCGACACGAATCCGGTGTACGTCGACCCCGAGGCCGCCAAGGCGCTCGGCCACAGCGATGTGATCGCGCCGCCGACGTTCGTCTTCTCGATCACCTTCAAGGCCGCGGGGCAGGTGGTGCAGGACCCGCAGCTGGGCCTGGACTACAGCCGCGTGGTGCACGGTGACCAGAAGTTCACCTATGTGCGCCCCGTGCGGGCGGGGGACCGGCTGACGGTCACCTCGACGATCGAGGGCATCAAGTCCCTGGCGGGCAACGACATCCTGGACATCCGTGGCGAGGTCCACGACGAATCCGGTGAGCACGTCGTGACCGCGTGGACGAAACTGGTGGCGCGCGCCGCCGAGGAGGCGTGATGGCGGCGAAGGTTGCATACGAGTCGGTCGAGGTCGGTACGGAGCTGCCGGCGCAGTCCTTCCCGGTGACCCGGGCCACGCTGGTGCAGTACGCGGGCGCTTCCGGCGACTTCAACCCGATCCACTGGAACGAGAAGTTCGCCCGCGAGGTCGGACTGCCTGATGTGATCGCGCACGGCATGTTCACCATGGCCGAGGCGATCCGGGTGGTCACGGACTGGGTCGGCGACCCGGGCGCTGTCGTCGAGTACGGGGTGCGGTTCACCAAGCCGGTCGTCGTGGCGAACGACGACAAGGGCGGCTTGATCGAGGTCAGTGCCAAGGTGGCCGCCCTGCTGGACGACAGGCAGGTGCGGGTGGACCTGACGGTCATGAGCGAGGGCAAGAAGGTGCTGGGCATGTCCCGCGCAGTGGTGCAGCTCGGCTGAGGCCGTTGAGTGTGGGTGAGGGGCACCGTCCTTGGGCGGTGCCCCTCACGCGTACACCCGCACCTTCGCCGTCCTGCTGATGTTCGGGGCTGCCCTCGGCGACCGGTTCGGCCGACGGCGGCTCTTCCTCGCCGGGCTCACCGTCTTCACCGGCGCCTGAGCCGCGGCAGCACTCCCGCCCGGGACCAACGAACTGATCGCCTGCCGGTGCGGTGGCCCTGGCCGCCCTGCTCGTCCCGGGCCGCCGCACACCTCGGCGCCGGAGCCCGAGGCGGCCGAGGGACGCATCTGAGCCGCCGCCCGAGCCGCGGCCTTGCGCGTACGGTCCGTGGCCCCCGCCCGAGCGGTGGGGCCGCGGACCGTACTCTTGTCCCCGTGCAGGAACTC
This sequence comes from Streptomyces sp. NPDC002785, assembly GCF_040295565.1. Lineage (NCBI taxonomy): Bacteria > Bacillati > Actinomycetota > Actinomycetes > Kitasatosporales > Streptomycetaceae > Streptomyces > Streptomyces sp. NPDC002785. Next base: position 33,071 of record NZ_JBEOVN010000010.1, read on the forward strand.
CACGACGCCCCCCTCGCCCCCCTGACCACCTTCCGGCTCGGCGGCCCCGCCGCCCGCCTCCTCACGGCGACGACCGACGCCGAGGTGATCGAAGCCGTGCACGAGGCCGACGAGAGCGGCACCCCGCTCCTCGTCATCGGCGGCGGCAGCAACCTGGTCATCGGCGACAAGGGCTTCGACGGCACCGCCCTGCGCATCGCGACCGAGGGCTTCGCCCTGGACGGTACGACGCTGGAGCTGGCCGCCGGGGAGGTCTGGACGGACGCCGTCGCCCGCACCGTCGAAGCCGGTCTCGCAGGCATCGAGTGCCTGGCCGGAATTCCGGGCTCCGCGGGTGCGACGCCGATCCAGAACGTCGGCGCCTACGGCCAGGAAGTGTCCTCCACCATCACGGAGGTCGTCGCCTACGACCGGTACACCCGCGAAACGGTCACCATCCCGAACGCCGAGTGCGCGTTCTCGTACCGGCACAGTCGCTTCAAGGCCCAACCCGACCGCTTCGTGGTGCTGCGCGTCCGCTTCGAGCTGGAAGAGGCGGGCGGTCTGTCCGCGCCCCTGAAGTACCCCGAAACGGCCCGCGCCATGGGCGTCGAACAGGGCGAGCGCGTGCCCGCCGCCGCCGCCCGCGAAACGGTGCTCAGGCTCCGCGCCGGCAAGGGCATGGTGCTGGACCCGGAGGACCACGACTCCTGGTCGGCCGGTTCCTTCTTCACCAACCCGATCCTGGAGGAGGCGGAGTACGAGGCGTTCCTCGCCCGCGCCACGGACCGGCTCGGCCCCGAGGTGACGCCCCCCGCCTTCCCCGCGGACGGGGGACGCACCAAGACCTCCGCGGCCTGGCTCATCGACAAGGCCGGTTTCACCAAGGGATACGGCACGGGACCGGCCCGTATCTCCACCAAGCACACCCTCGCGCTCACCAACCGCGGCGGCGCGACCACCGAGGACCTCCTCGCGCTCGCCCGTGAGGTCGTCGCCGGGGTCCACGAGGCATTCGGCGTCACGCTCGTCAACGAACCCGTGACGGTCGGCGTCAGCCTGTAGCGGGCGCGCCGCTCAGTACGCCACGCCCACGCCCTGCTTCACCGCCGCCGGATCGTCGATCAGCGTCAGCATCGCGTGCGCCACGTCGGCCCGCGAGATGGACCGGCCGCTGCGCGGGTTGCCGCCGTAGACCGTGCGGTACGTCCCCGTCAGCGGCCCGTTGGTGAGCTTCGGCGGCCGTACGGACGTCCAGTCCGTCGCGCTGCGGGCCAGTGCGGCCTCCATCAGCGTCAGGTCCGCGTACACCTCTTTGAGGACCGCCCTGATCGCCTTCAGCATCATCCGGTCCAGCAGCGGGTCGTCCGCGGGCTCAGGCGCGACCGGGGCCGCGCTGACCACCAGCAGCCGCCGCGTCCCCTCGGCCTCCATCGCCCGCAGCACCGACCGGGTGAGCCGCTCGGCGATCCCGTCGGCCTTCCGGCCTCGCGAGCCGAGCCCGGAGAGCACCGCGTCCCGGCCCGCGACCGCCTCGCGCAGCGCCTCCGGGTCGTCGATGCGCGCCGCCGTGTGGACCTGTACGGCGGAGAGCGGGACGGCCAGTCGCGCCGGATCACGGACCACCGCCGTCACTCCATGGCCCGCCGCCACCGCCTGGCGGACAATTTCCTGACCGATGCCGCCCGTCGCACCGAACACCGTGATCCTCATTGCACACCATCCCAGGGTGGGTAAGTATTCACTCACCCCTAGAGTGAGCGGATACTCACCACCTCGTCAAGCTTCATTGGAGTGCACATGGAGCAGAAGCCGGCTCGCGTCCGCATCGTCGACGCCGCCCATCAGCTGATGCTCACCATCGGTCTGGCCCGCGTCACCACCAAGGAGATCGCCAGAGCCGCAGGCTGCTCGGAGGCCGCGCTCTACAAGCACTTCCCCAGCAAGGAAGAGCTGTTCGTGGCCGTGCTCAAAGAGCGGCTGCCCAAGCTCAACCCGCTGTTGGAGCGACTCATCGCGACCCCTGGGGCGGGGGAGCGGACCGTTGAGCAGAACCTCACCGAGATCGCCCGCCAGGCCGCCCTCTTCTACGAACAGAGCTTCCCGATCGCCGCTTCGCTGTACGCCGAGCCGAGGCTCAAGGAGCGCCACAACGCGGCGATGAGGGAGCTGGGCACCGGCCCGCACATGCCCATCCGCGGCCTGGACGCGTATCTGCGCTCCGAGCAGGCCGCAGGGCGGGTGCGGGCCGACGCCGACACCTATGCGGCCGCGTCACTGCTCCTTGGGGCCTGCGTGCAGCGGGCGTTCGCCTACGAGGCCACGGAGGGCGGGGGACCGCCGCAGTCCCTCGACGAGTTCGCCGCGTCCGTGGCCAGGGCGCTGATACGGGGGGTCGGGGCTTAAGACCGACCGGCAAATGGGGGGGGGCGGCGTCGCGGGGCTGGGCACGCGCATCTGCCGCGTTGTCGTCAATCACCATGGCTCCTTCCCCAAGCTCTCGGCTGCGCTCGAGCAGGGGAGACCCCATCTGCCTCAATCCTCCGCCTTGCAGCTGCACGCACCCAGCCCCGCTCCTTCTCCCACCCCCCATCTGTCGGCCGGTCTAAGCTCGCTGACCATGACCACGAAGGACATCGACGAGTCCGTGAGCGCGGAACTGAACCGGCTGCGCGAGAGCATCGACAACATTGACGCCGCTGTCGTCCACATGCTCGCCGAGCGCTTCAAGTGCACCCAGCAGGTCGGCCACCTCAAGGCCGCCCACCAGCTCCCCCCGGCCGACCCGGCCCGCGAGAGCCGGCAGATCGCCCGCCTGAGGCAGCTGGCGGAGAGCGCGCACCTGGACCCGGCCTTCGCGGAGAAGCTGCTGAACTTCATCGTGGCGGAGGTCATCCGCCACCACGAGCGGATCGCGGAGGAGTCGGCGAACGGTGACGCGGGGGCCTGAACGGCCCCGCCCGTACCCGTGGGGGATCAGTGCGGCATGTCGTCCAGGGCGGTGGAGACCTCGGTGACCTGCGGAGGTTCCACCACCATCAGGGTCACGGTGCGTTCGTGCAGATCGGCCTCGGCGACCGTACGGAAGTGCCCCGCTGCGTACCGCTCCTGGCCGGGAACATCCTCGGCGTCCGGGGCCGCCATGATGCGGCGACAGTGCGGGTCGGCGCCGAAGAGGGCCCGGGTGAGCGCGTCGAGAAGGGCGGCGGTCTCCGGCTCGGGCTGCGGGGTGAGCGGCTGGAGAGCGAGGAGCAGGTCACGGGCGCCCACCGGGTAGCAGCCGCGCAGCGGGTGGCTCAGCACCCGCTGGATCTCCACCCGGAACGCGGGTGCGGACCCGCCCCGCCGCGCGGTGTACGCGCGGGCGGTGGCGGGAAGGGGAAGGCCGCCGTCCAGGGGTGTGGACGGTACGGGCCGCAGGGTCCACACGCCGACGCGGGCGGGGAGAGCGGGCACCGGCTCCGGGCCGTGACTCATGGTGTGGGGGGACATCGGCGGCCTTCCGCGGGGACGAGGGTACGAGGTCGTGTCGTCGCACGGCAGACGGCAGTTCGACGACACGGCCGAGAGAGAGCGCCGGGCGGACGCGGAGCGGAGGAGTCACCGCTCACCGCGTCACCCGCCGCGGGGGTGGTCAGTCCGCAACCGCCGTGACCTGCTGGAGGACGATGTCGCGCACCTGGCCCTTGAGCAGCTTGCCGCCCGCGTTGCGGGGAAGCTCCGGGGCGACCACCAGTCGGGTGGGCAGCTTGTACCGGGCGAGCTGACGGCTCGCGAAGTCACGCACCTTCTCCAGCAGCGGCTCGACTCCCGGCTCGCAGACCAGGACCGCGACGACGGTCTCGCCCCATTTGGGGTCGGGTATCCCCACGACGGCGACCTCGACGGTTCCGGGAAAAGCGCTGAGGACCCGCTCGACCTCGGCGGGGTAGATGTTCTCCCCGCCGCTGATGATCATGTCCTTGAGGCGGTCGACGATGAAGTAGTGGCCGTCCTTGTCCCGGTAGCCGACGTCGCCGCTGTGGAACCAGCCCGCATCGTCGAAAGCCTCACGGGTGGCGGTCTGGTTGTTCCAGTAACCGCTGACGACATTGGGGCCGCGCACGCAGATCTCACCGCGCACATCGGGCTCCTCGATGACGCCGCCCTTTCCCGGAGCCCTCAGGCACACCTCCGTGTACGGCATGGGAAGCCCTGCCGAACCGGTCTTCTCCAGGGTGAGCGCCGCCGGGAGGTAGGTGGCGAACGGGGCGGTCTCGGTGAGGCCCCACGCCTGCTGGAGAAGGACCCCGTGGGTGTGCGCGTATTCCTCGATGAGCTGCGGCGGCACGGCCGCTCCCGCCACGATGACCGCCCGTAGCGCGGCGAGGTCCGCCTCGGTGAACCCCGGTACGCGGGCGAGCGCCGCGAACATGGCGGGCACGGCGAAGATGCTGGTCACCCGGTGCTCCACCAGGTCGGTCAGACACTGTGCGGGGTCGAAGGAGCGGCGTACGACGACCGTGCCGCCACGGGTCAGGGTGCGCAACGTGAGGGCGTTCAGCCCGCCGATGTGGAACAGCGGGGCGACGGCCAGGTTCACGTCGTCGGGGCGGGTGTCGACCATGGAGTCCACGTTGACCGCGTTCCACCACAGATTGCCGTGCGTGAGCATGACGCCCTTGGGGCGGCCGGTCGTCCCCGACGTGTACATCAGGGCGGCCAGGTCGTCGTCGCCCAGCGATACTGCGGCCGGCCGTCCCGCGTCGGCCGACAGCAGCTCCGACAGGAGCGTCCATACGGCGGGCGGAGCGGGCGCGGCCGGGCACGAGGGGTCCGTGTCCACGAGGACGGGCCGGCGTACCGGGATCTCGGCGAGGATCGACTCGGCCAGTGCGCGGTGGCTCTCCTCGACGATCAGTGTGTGGGCACCGGAGTCGGTGAGGATGTGCCGCACCTCGTCGGCCGCGAGGCGGTGGTTGACCGGCACGAACACCGCGCCGAGATGACCGGCGGCCAGCAGCGCCTCGAACAGGGTGACGCTGTTGAGCCCCAGATACGCCACCCGGTCACCACGTCGCAGACCCCGCGCCGCGAGGCCCGCGGCCAGTCGGCTCACGGTGGTGGCGAGGGCGCCTGCGGTGACGGTCCTGCCCTCGTAGACGAGGACGGTGGCGGCTGCGTCGTACCGGGCTCTGCGCTGCACGGCGGCAGCGGGACTGATGTCGACCATGACCCGAACGGCTCCTTCGGTGGCTGTCGGCAGGTGGGCGTGAAGGGGGGAGACAAACGGTGCGTCGCCTCGGAGCCGGGCTCAGAGGTCGCTGCCACCGGCCGCGCTGCGGAATCCGCGAACGGCGATACCGCCGTCGACGGGCACCACGGCACCGGTGATGTTGCCGCTGTTGCGGCGGGAAGCCAGCAGGACGTACGTCCCGGTGAAGTCCTCCGGCTCCACACTCGCCTCGTACAGCGGCACGTGCGGACGGGCGCCGGCGGCCTCGGCGCGGGCGAACGAGTCCTCGATCCTGCGCGCCTCCAGCCCCAGGCTCTCCGGACCGCGCAGCTGGGTGCGCATACCGCCGCAGGCGACGCCGTTGACCCGGACCTTGGGGGCGAGTTCATAGGCGAACTCGCGGACCAGACCAAGACAGGCATGCTTGCTCGCGGTGTAGACCGGTCCGCCGCCGTTGGCATGGAAGGAGGAATTGGAGAGCGTCATGATGATGCTGCCTCTGGTCTTGACCAGCTCTCGCCAGGCCGCCTCCACGGCGAGCAGGTAGCCCTTGACGTTGACGGAGAAGATCTCGTCGAACGCCTCGGCCAGCTCCGCGCCCGACAGCCGGGTGAGGCTGCGGTGATAGTCCCAGATCCCGGCATTGGGTACCAGGACGTCCAGTCTGCCGAACCGCTCGACGGTCCCCGCGACCGCTCCGTGCAGATCCTGTGTCGAGCGTACGTCACCGGAGATCGGCAGCACCCGGTCCGCGTGCTCGCCCGCGGCCTCGACCAGCGCCGCGAGCTGCCCGGCGTCCCGGTCCAGGACGGCGACCGACGCGCCCTCGGCGAGGTAGCGCAGCGCGATGGCGCGGCCCAGGCCGCTCGCGCCACCCGTGATCAGCGCGACGTCTCCGGCGAGCCAGCCTGCGGCCGGGGCGTTCGCGGTGTTCGGTACGGGCTCGGACATGACTCAGCGCTCCTGGAGGAAGTCGGTGACGAGACGCTCGAACTCGGCCTGCCGCTCCAGTTGCACCCAGTGGCCGCAGCCGCCGAAGACATGCAGCTGGACGTCCCGGATCTGCTTGAGCATGAGCTGTGCGCCGTCCAGGGTGATGGTCCGGTCGTCGCGGCCCCACAGCAACAGGGTCGGGGCCTTGATCCGGTGGACGTCGCGCCAGAGCGGGTCCATGCCGTGCCGCTTGGTGAACGCGGCGTTGTAGCGGTGGTAGAACTCGATGTGGCTCGGGTCCAGGGACGCCTCGTAACGGGCCTGGACGGTGTCCTCCCACCGCTTGGGCTCGGCCGTCATGACGCGGATGAAGTCCCGCATCTTCTTCACCGTCGGGCCTTCGCCGTTGTAGTACCGGAACATCGCCTTCTGCCCCTCGGTGGGGGTGGGGCCGAAGGGCAGCCAGCCGCCGCCGGGCGCCATCAGCACCAGCTTCGCGACTCTCTCGGGGGCGGCGAGGGCGAGGGCGATGGCGGCCGCGCCGCCGAGGCTGTTGCCCAGCAGATGGAAGCGCTCGATGCCGAGGCCGTCGAGGGCCTGGAGCACGGCGTCGACGGTGATCCCGGTGATGGAACGGGCGTCGAGATCCTCCTCGGTCGGGCGGTAGCTGCCGCCGAAGCCCGGCTGGTCGGGCAGCACGACCCGGAAGTGCGGGGCGAGCGCGGCGAGGTTGTGCCGGTAGTTGGCCAGGCCGTCGGCCCCCGGCCCGCCCCCGTGCAGCATCACGAGCACCGGGCCTTCGCCCGCTTCGCTGACCGAGACCGGGCCCAGCGAGGTCTGGACGATGTGGGTGACGATCTCGGGCTGTACGGCGTCGTCGTCGAGGGCAGAGGCCACGGGGAACTCCAGGAGGTGCGGGGGATTTCGGGGTACGGGGCAAAGGGCCGGGGGCCCGCCGGAGCGGGACCGGCGCCTCAGCGGCTGTCGGGTGACCTCTGATCGGGCGGCCGCGCCCTGGCACGCACGCTTCCCGCGTTGCCGAGATGTCCTAGTAGCTCCTTCCCCAAGCTCTCAAGGAGCAGGGGAGGCCCCATCCGAGGACATCTCGGCGCCTTGGAATCGCACGCACCAGACCGCGTCCGCTGTCCGATCGAAGGTCGCCCGACAGCCACTCAGAGGAAGGTGCTGATGTTCTTGGCGAGCAGCACGTTCTGGTCGAGCAGGATGTGGCGGCGTACCACCTTCAACGAGCCATCGGCGGCCCGCCGCAGCAGATCGGTGCGGCCGCCCGCGTACAGATCGACCTCACGTTCCAGGCGGTTGCGGTAGACCAGGAACGAGGACTCGGCGATGTACGTGCCGTCCTCGTCACCGGGGCGCACGGCCACGTTGGTGACCAGGTGCCGGGTGCGCGACGGCGGGTCCTCGGCCCAGGCCATGCCGGAGTCGAAGCGCCGGATGCGCCAGGCGAGGCTGTCCTTCGTCTCGTCGAAGATCGCCACCTCGCCGGGGGTGCCGTCGGCGAGCGACTGCTGGCGGCGCAGCCGGTTGGTGCGTACGGGCGCCCAGTAGTGCAGGTCGTCGGCGAGCAGCTCCAGCCAGTCGGCGTACCGGTGCTGGTCGAGCAGATGGGCTTCGAGGGTGTAGAAGCGCTGTACCTCGAAGTGGAGCAGCAGATCGTCCAGGGCCGGCCCGCCCGTGGGGGCGGCGGCGGATTCCGTGGTGTGGATGCTCATGGATCCTCCTTGCGTGCCGCGCTGTGTCGGCCATCCCATCGCACGGCGGCGGGTGCGGGGAGCGGGTGTGCCGGTGGGCGGCACACACCATGACGGGGCCGGGGGAGAAGGGCTCAGGGGGGCGGGCGGCGCGCCGGGTGCCGCCCGCCCGGGGCGGTTCAGCCGCGGAGCAGGGCGCGCAGTTCGGTCGCCGGGTCGGCGAGCCGGTCCGCGGAGACGGGCACCGCGCGGGCGATCAGCCGCTGGGCGGCCTTGATGTCCTTGGGCCGGTCGATCGCGGCGGCGGCGACCAGCACCGGGCCGCGCAGCCCGAGCACCGTGAAGGCGCCGGAGGCGACGTCACCCCTCACGACGGTCTCCTCGGCGTCGGCCATCGAACCGACCCCCTCCAGCCGACTGCCGTACCGGTCGGACCAGAACCACGAGGCACCTTGGTCGGGCGCGGCCGCACCGAGCAGTCCGGCGGCCGCGGCCCGGCCACCGTTCTGAGCGGCGTCCCAGTGCTCGTGCCGCACCGGTTCACCGTCCCGCCGGGCCACGTCGCCGACCGCGTACACCCGCGGGTGCGAGGTGCGCTGCGCCGCGTCGACGACGATGCCGTTGTCGACGGTGAGCCCCGCGGCCTCGGCCAGCGCGGTCGCCGGGCGGATGCCGATGCCGACGACCACGGTGTCGGCTGCGACGGGCTCGGGGCGCCCGCTCACGGTAACGGTGACCTCCTCGGCGCCGGGTGCCCGGTCGATGCGCTCCACACCCCCGGTGACGACCTCGACGCCCTCGGTGCGGTGCCGGGCGTGCAGCGCCCCGGCGATGTCCGGGCCGACGACCGTGGTCAGCGGCACCGGCACCGGATCGATCAAGGTGACGGAGCAGCCCAGCGCGGTGGCGACCGCCGCGGTCTCGGCACCGATGAGCCCGGCTCCGACGACGGCGATCCGGGCGCCGGGCACCAGCCGGGCCCGCAGCCGCCGTGCCTCCTCCCAGGTGCGCAGGGTGTGCACGGCCGGGTCGTCGGCACCGGGCACCGGGAGGGTGCGAACGGCGCCGCCGGTGGCCAGCACGATGCGGTCGGCGGTCAGCTCGGTGCCGTCGGCCAGTTCCAGCACACCCTCGTCGGGGCGCAGGGCGGTGACGACGGCGCCTGTCCGGAGCTCGACGCGCTGCTGCTCGTACCAGTCGGCCGGCCGCAGGAAGATGCCGTTCTGTGCGGTCACGGCACCGTTCAGGACGTCCTTGCTCAGCGGAGGACGGTCGTAGGGCAGCCCGTCCTCGCCGTTCAGCAGGACGATCTCGCCGTCGAAGCCGCCGCCCCGCAGGGCGTCGCAGGTCGACACGGCGGAGATCCCGGCGCCGACCAGGGCGATCCTCGTCATGACGTCGGCTCCTGGCCCGGGTGCAGCCAGATCTCGCCGTCGACGACCTCGACCCTGTGGGTCCGGGCCGCGAGGGTGGCCGGCATGCACTGCGGCTCACCGGACCTCAGGCAGAAGCGGGCGCTGTGCAGGGGGCACTCGACCTCGCCGCCCTCGATCCAGCCGTCGGCCAGGGACGCCTGGCCGTGCGAGCAGGTGTCGTCGAGGGCGTAGTACTTCCCGCTGTCGTGGAAGACGGAGATGGCGTCGTGGTGCCCGGTCTGCTCGACGGGCACCCGGAGGGCTTCGCCCTCCTCGATGCCGCCGAGGGCGGCGACGCGCACGGAGGTGAACGCGGTGTCGGTGGATTCGGCGGAGGTCATCGTTCGTCAGCTGCCTTCTCGTGCCAGGCCGGGGTGTTCATCAGGTCGCGCCAGCGGGTGTAGAAGCCCCGCGCGGCCCCGTCGGAGTACAGATGTCCGGTGGTACCGGGGTGGACGCCGTCCTCGGTGCCCGTACCGATGCCCATCTGGTAGTTGAGCGTCATGCCGCCGGCCATGAAACCGTGAGCGGTGGCCTGGCACTCGCTCCAGTTCTCGCCGTCGTCCTGCTCGAAGATGCCGGTCGGTCCGAAGGTGCGCAGGTTGTACAGGCGCTGGGCGTTCTTGACCTCGTCGGGCATCGACTTGTCGACGACCGTCCAGGCCCAGACCTCCATCTTGTCCGGCCCCTTCGGGTGCCAGACCCGGATGCTGCCGTTGACCGGCAGATACGAGAAGTTGGGGAAGATGTTGGCGTGCCCGGTCGTCATCGGACCTTCGGCACGGCCGTCGCCCAGGCGCTCGCGCAGCTGGTCGTAGTCGTAGTACTCGTGCACCACGCGGTCGTCGAAACGGCTCTTGGGGTGGGTCGGGAAACCGGCGCCGTGACCGTTCGGGTCGGTGTACTGGCGTCCCGGGGTCTGCACGATCCCGGTTTTGGGGCCCTTGCCGCTGGGCGACATGACCATCAGCGCGGAGGCGTGCGAGATGTTCACGTGGTACCAGTCGGAGGAGAACTGCTCGGCGGCGAGCTTCCAGTTGCCCTCCAGGACCCACTTGTGAACACCGCCGATGACCTCCGTGCCCTCCGGGTCACGGTCCAGCATGGCGTCCATGTACCAGGTCATCCCGCCGAGCGCCTCGATGAGCGGGGGCGCCTGCGGGTTCCAGGTCGCGAAGATCAGCCCTCGGTACGTGTCCAGCTGGGCGACCTCGGTCAGGCCCCAGCGGCTCCGGTCGAAGCTCTCCGGGTACCCCTCCCGGTTCGGGACGTTGATCAGTGCGCCGGAGGTGTCGTACGCCCAGCCGTGGTAGCTGCACGTGAACGCCTTGGTCGCACCGGCGTCCGCCCGGCAGACCCGCATACCGCGGTGGCGGCAGGCGTTGAGGAAGGCGCGGATCCGCCTTTCCTTGTCCATGGTCACGATGACCGGGTCCTCACCCATGTACGTGGTGAAGAAGTCGCCCGGCTTGCGGAACTGCGAGGTGTGGGCGAGGAAGAGCCAGCTCGGCGCGAAGACGCGGCGCAGCTCCTGCTGGTAGAGGGCGGTGTCGCCGAAGATCCCGCGGTCGACGAGACCGTTGTCGAGGTCGAAGTACTCGGTGACATCGACTGCGGGAGCGGGGGTGCGGTGGAGGTCGCTCATGCCTTCGTTCCTTCCTGTCCGGCCTGGGCGGCGGGGCGCGCCGGCCGGTGGTGGCCCCACAGGGTGGTGCCGTCGACCCGGGTCGCGGTCCAGGGGTCGTCGACGGTGATGGCGCCGTACCCGTACTCGACCTCGAAGCCGGACGGCGTGACCGCGTAGAAGGACAGCATCCGGTCGTTGCTGTGCCGCCCGATCGTCAGGGCGAGCGGCGCCGCACCGTCCAGACAGCGGTCGTACGCGTACCCCACGGTGTCGAGCGCGTCGACCTCCAGCATGAAGTGGAAGAGCTCGCCCGGCTCCACGTCCTTGCGCGGCTTGCGCTCGGGCTCGATGACGAGCCCGGCGAACGCCAGCGAGTGGTGACGGGGGTTGGTGTGCAGGAACGCGACCCGCTTGCGGCCGAGGTCACAGAAGTCGGAGATCCGGAAGCCGAGCAGCTCGGTGTAGAACCGCAGGGTCGCGGCGTAGTCCTCGACGGAGAACACCACGTGGCCCAGGCCCTGTTCACCCGTGATGAAGCGGGCGCCGGTCGGTGAGACGAACGGGGCGGTGGCGGTGCGGGCACCGTAGAAGATCTCCACACGTACGCCGTTGGGGTCCTCGATGTGGAAGAGCCCCAGGACGTCCCGGTCGCGGAGCATCTGCTCGTCCGCATGACTGACTCCGATACCGGCCCGCGTCAGTTCATCGGCTGCCGCGGCGAGTTCGGCGGGGCCCGGAACCTCCCAGCCGACGTAGCCGAACTCCTCGGAATCGGCCTCGTGCAGGGCGATCCGCCAGGCGCGGTCGTCGGCGCGCAGCCGCAGCCCGTCGCCGGTGGTCTGCACCGACAGGCCGAGCACGTCCTCGGCGAAGGTGCGCCACTCGTTGATGCGCCGGGTTCGGAGTCCGAAGTATCCCAGTCCGCTCAGTTGCATGACGGGCCGTCCCTTCAGGTCTGTTCGGGGAGTAGGGCCGGACGGCTCGGCGGTCCGTTCGGGCATTTCACAGCAGACCGCCTCGGGACCGGTCGTGCCATGTGCTGTGCCGCCCTGTGGAACACACCGCGTCACGTTCCGGTGCGACGGTCCCGGCCGGCGGAACCGTGGGTACGGGGGCGGGCTTCGGCCGTGCCGCGTCACGGCACGGCCGCTTGTCCCGGAGGGGCGCGGCCGCAGAGCGTGGCCGCCGTGCGCTGCCGCACACCGCCTTGTGGACCCCCCTCACGCCCGGAGGACCGATGCTCGCCGCCGTCGCCGTACGCCAGGACCCCGCCGACCCGCTGAGCGGGCTCGAACTGCGCGAGGTGCCCGCGCCGGTGGCCCCGCCGGGCTGGACCGTGGTCAAGGTCGTCGCGGCGGCGCTGAACCACCACGACATCTGGACGCTGCGCGGTGTCGGTCACCCCGCCGACCGGCTGCCGATGGTGCTGGGCTGCGACGCCGCCGGGTACGACGAGGACGGCAACGAGGTCGTGATCCACCCGGTGATCGGCGACCCACAGGCGGGCGGGGGCGACGAGACCCTCGACCCCGGACGGGCGTTGCTGTCGGAGCGGCACGACGGGGCGTTCGCCGAGCTGCTGTGCGTGCCGCGCCGCAATCTCGTCCCCAAGCCGGCGTCGCTGTCCTTCGCGGAGGCCGCATGTCTGCCGGTCGCCTGGCTGACGGCGTACCGGATGCTGTTCACCCAGGCCCGGATCCGTCCGGGCGACCGGGTGCTGGTGCAGGGCGCCGGTGGCGGGGTGGCCTCGGCGGCGATCACCCTGGCCCGTGCCGCCGGGGCCAGGGTGTACGCGACCAGCCGGTCGGAGCACAAGCGCGCGGCGGCCCTGACGATGGGTGCCCACGTGGCACTGGAAACGGGGGAGAGGCTGCCGGAGAAGGTCGACGTGGTCGTGGAGACCGTCGGAGAGGCAACCTGGCCGCATTCGCTGCGGTCGCTGCGCCCGGGCGGCACGGTCGTGGTCGCCGGGGCGACCAGTGGGGCCAATCCGCCGGCCGACCTGAACCGGATCTTCTACCTCCAGCAGCGGGTGCTGGGCTCCACGGGCGGAACCCGTCAGGAGTTCGTCTCGCTGCTGCGGTTCATGGAGAGCGCCGGGATCCGGCCCCGGATCGACCGGGAGATCCCGCTGTCCGGCATCCACGACGGCTTCCGGGCCATGATCGACGGCGAGGTCACCGGGAAGGTGATCGTCAACCCGTGACGCCCGCGCCGCGGACGCGGCGCACCGGGGTACGCCGACCCCGATGCCTCGTACGGAACGACTGCGGTGTATGCCCGACTGTGATGTACGAGGCACCGCAATTTCGGTTTTGCCTGCGCTTGACTGTTCACACGCGCGAAACTGTTCTCTAGAGTGGACATGCGTCCACTGGAGTGGTCGCCAGGAATGCGCGGAGGCGAACATGCTCGACCGTACCCCGATCACCGATGCCGCCGGCCCGACGGGTTCGGACACCTCTCGTGAGCAGCAGACCGCCGTGGACAAGGCGCTCACCCTGCTGATGTCGCTCGCCGAGGAGGACCGTGAGGTCGGTGTCAGTGAGCTCGCCCGCCGTACCCGGCTGACCAAGTCGACCGCGTTCCGGCTGCTCGGCATCCTCCAGCGCAACGACGTCGTCGAGAGAGTGGGCAGCAGCTACCGGCTGGGACCCCAGCTCTTCGACATCGGCCGCCGGGTCTACGGCCCGACCCCGCTGATGCTGCAGGAGCGGCTGCTGCCCTTCCTCACCGAGCTGTACGTCCTCACCCAGGAGACCGTGCACTTGGCCGTGCTGCACCGCACCGACGTCATGTACGTCAACAAGCTGCACGGCCACCGCCGCGCCCGTACGCCCACCCGGATCGGCACGCGGCTGCCCGCTTCCTGCACCGCCGTCGGCAAGGCGCTGCTCGCCTTCGACCACGACGCGGCCGAGCAGGCGATCGCCGACGGACTGCCCGCACCGATGGAGAACTCGGTGACCGATCCCGAGGACTTCCGGGCCGAACTGGCCCGTATCCGCCGTGAGGGGATCGCCTACGACCGGGAGGAGATCCTGCCCGGCGTCTCCTGTGTGGCGGTCCCTGTCATGGGGGCCGGCGGGCGCCCCGTGGCCGCCGTCTCCGTCTCCGGCGTGGCAGGACGCTTCGAATCCGCACGCATCGCACCCGAACTGCGCCGGGTCGCGTTCGAGGCCGCCAGGGAACTCGGAGCCACGGCCCGCCCGCGGGCCCGCAGGAAGCCCGGGGCGAGCCAGGAGACGGCCGCCGCCTGATCCGTCCCACCGCTCCGGGCCCGTGCGGCCGGCCCGGCCGGACACGGAGCGGTGCGACGGGAGAGCCCCCCGGTGGTGGCTCAGGAGGGCGGGGTGGCCCTCCCGGCCCCGTGTGTGTGGCCCCGCGCAACGCCGCCGGTGCCCGGCTGGACGCGGGGCACACTGACCACGATGTGCACCACGCTCTCCCCCTCGAGGGAGGCGTACAGATGCGGACGGTCGCCGGGAAACCGTACGAAGTCGCCCGCACCCAGCTCCACCGGGCCGTCCTCGGGACCCACCCTGACCCGCCCGCTGATCACGTACAGATGCTCCAGCGTGCCCACCGGATGCGGCCCGGAGCGGCCCGTGCCGCGTATGCGCAGGATGTAGTTCTCGATGACACCCGAACCGTAGACGTGGTCCAGGCTGCGGCTCTCGTACCCCTCGTGCTGCTGCCAGACGGCCTCGTCACCCGGGCGCACCGTCATGACCTGCTCGCGCTCCGCGACCAGCCGTGTCACCGGCACACCGAGGGCCAGCGCCACCGCGAACAGCGTCTCCACGGTGGGGTTGCCCGTGCCCTGCTCGACCTTGGACAGATTCTGCTTCGACAGACCGGCCTGCCGGGCGAGCTCGGCCAGCGACAGCCCGCGCTGCTCCCTGAGGATGCGAAAGTTCCGCGCGACCACGTCGTTTCCTGTTGACACCGCACCACCATAGGTCACTTGAACGGCCGGTCCCCGGGCCGGCCGGCAGGGCGGCCGCACCCGCCCGCGGATTTCGCCGACACCGTTCCATGTCGCGGAACGACCCTTGGCGCGGGCACCACCGCGACGTCTATACCGGAGTCCCGGCGGCGCACCGCGCCGCGCCGACGACGCGTTCCCGCACATCTTTCTTCTTCTCTTCCCCCCGGAGGTACCCCGTGACCGCCGCACCGTTCGCCGCCGTCGCCGATGCGGCCGAGGCTCTGGCCGAGGCCGCGCGGTCCGGCATTCCCTGTCCGCCCGTACGCGATCTCTTTGCCACCGGGGACGTGGCCTCCGCGTACGCCGTGCAGCGCCGCACCATCGAGTCGAGCCTCACCGGCGACCGCCGCATCGTGGGCCGCAAGATCGGTCTGACCTCGCCGGCCGTCCAGCGCCAGCTCGGCGTCGACCGGCCGGACTTCGGCGCACTCCTGTCCGACATGGCCGTCCCCGACGGCGGGACCGTCCCGGCCGGCCGGCTTCTCCAGCCCAAGGTGGAGGCCGAGGTGGCCCTGGTGCTGGGCGCCGGTCTCCCGCACCCGCAGTCGACGGTCGCCGACGTGATCCGCGCGGTCGACTTCGCCCTGCCCGCCCTGGAGATCGTCGACAGCCGGATCGCGGACTGGGACATCAGCCTCGTCGACACGATCGCCGACAACGCCTCCTGCGGGCTGTTCGTCCTCGGCGGCGCTCCCGTGCCGCTGACCGCCGTGGACCTGCGCGGGGTCCGGATGACCATGACCCGGGGCGGCGAGAAGGTCTCCGAGGGCAGCGGATCGGACTGCCTCGACGGCCCGCTGAACGCCGCGGTCTGGCTGGCGTCCACGCTCGCCGCGATGGGAGACCCGCTGCGGGCCGGAGACATCGTCCTCACCGGAGCGCTCGGTCCGATGGCCGTCGCGGCGCCCGGCGACACCTTCGAGGCCCGGATCTCGGGCCTCGGTTCCGTACGGGTCGGCTTCGCCGCCCCCGAGCAGGGAGACCAGAGTTGAGCAGCGCAGTTTCGGACGGCGGCCGCACCAAGGTCGCGGTGATCGGCTCCGGGAACATCGGCACCGACCTCATGATCAAGGTCCTGCGGCTCTCGGACCGCCTGGAGATCGCGGCGATGGCCGGCATCGACCCGGCGTCCGACGGCCTCGCACGTGCCCGCCGGCTGAAGGTCGCCACCACCCACGAAGGAGTCGACGGCCTGCTGAAGATGGACGAGTTCGCCGAGGTCCGGATCGTCTTCGACGCCACGTCCGCGGGCGCGCACCGCTACCACGACCAGGTGCTCCGCGCCGTCGGCCGCACCGTCGTCGACCTCACCCCGGCCGCGATCGGCCCCTACGTGGTCCCGCCGGTCAACCTCGGCGAACACCTCGGCGCCGGAAACGTCAACATGGTGACCTGCGGAGGACAGGCCACGATCCCCGTGGTCGCCGCCATCAACGCCGTCACCCCGGTCCACTACGGCGAGATCGTCGCCTCCATCTCGTCCCGCTCCGCCGGACCCGGCACCCGCGCCAACATCGACGAGTTCACCGAGACCACCTCCTCGGCCATCGAGAAGGTCGGCGGCGCCGCCCGCGGCAAGGCGATCATCGTCCTCAACCCCGCCGAACCGCCGCTCATCATGCGCGACACCGTGTACTGCCTGGTCGGCGAGTGCGACGACGCCGCCGTGGCAGCCTCCGTCGAGGAGATAGCCGCCCGCGTCCAGGCGTACGTACCCGGCTACCGCCTCAAGCAGAAGGTCCAGTTCGACCGGGTCGCCGACGACGACCCGCTGCGCGGGCTGCTTCCCGCAGGCGCCGGGAAGGAAGCCGTGAAGGTCTCCGTCTTCCTCGAAGTCGAGGGCGCCGCCCACTACTTGCCCGCCTACGCCGGCAACCTCGACATCATGACCTCGGCCGCTCTGCGTACCGCGGAGCACATGGCCGCTCACCGCTCCAGCGAGGTGGCACCCCGATGACCGACCACACCACCACCGCGGCCACCGCCGGACAGCCCTGCCCCCGCAGCCCGCTGTACATCCAGGACGTGACCCTGCGCGACGGCATGCACGCAGTCCGGCACCGCTACAGCGTCGAGCAGGCCCGGACCATCGCGACCGCCCTGGACGACGCCGGAGTCGGCGCGATCGAGATCGCCCACGGCGACGGCCTGTCCGGCTCCTCCATCACATACGGTGTCGGCGCGCACACCGACTGGGAATGGATCGAGGCCGTCGCGGACGCCGCCAAGAAGGCCGTTCCCACCACCCTGCTGCTGCCGGGCATCGGCACCCTGCACGACCTCCGGCAGGCGCACGCGCTCGGCATCCGCTCGGTGCGCGTGGCCACCCACTGCACCGAGGCCGACATCTCCGCACAGCACATCGCGGCCGCCCGCGAACTGGGCATGGACGTGGCAGGCTTCCTGATGATGTCCCACATGGCCGAGCCCGCCGAACTCGCCCGCCAGGCAAAGCTGATGGAGTCCTACGGCGCACAATGCGTGTACATCACCGACTCCGGCGGCCGGCTCACCATGGACGGCGTACGGGAACGGGCCCTCGCCTACCGCGAGGTGCTGGACGCCGCGACGGAACTGGGCATCCACGCCCACCACAACCTCGCGCTCGGCGTGGCCAATTCGGTCGTCGCCGTCGAGCACGGTGTCACACGGGTCGACGCCTCACTGGCCGGCCAGGGCGCGGGCGCGGGCAACGCCCCGCTCGAAGCGTTCATCGCCGTCGCCGACCTGATGGGCTGGGAGCACGGCTGCGACCTGTTCCCACTCATGGACGCCGCCGACGACCTGGTACGTCCGCTTCAGGACCGCGAGGTCCGAGTGGACCGCGAGACCCTGACCCTCGGCTACGCGGGCGTGTATTCCAGCTTCCTGCGGCACGCCGAGAACGCGGCGAGCCGCTACGGACTCGACACCCGGGCCATCCTGGTCGAGGTCGGCCGCCGCAAGATGGTCGGTGGTCAGGAGGACATGATCACCGACATCGCGCTCGACCTGCTGAACCTGAAGGCGGCGCAGGAGACGACGTCCGGCGACTGACCCCACCGGGCCGGTACGACGCCGTCCCGCGGCCCCCGCCGACGGTTCGTCCGCCCCGGCGCGAGGCAGGCCGGCCCGTCGGCACGGGCCGGCCCCGGCCCGCACACAGAAGCGGTCCGCCTCCCGACGGAAACCGGTAGAACCCGCAGCCGGACGCCCCGCGAAACCCGCGGTCGCCGCAGCCCCGCCCTTCCCGGCGGCTGCCCGATCCAGTAGTGCTGGTCAGGCAGCCACCGGTCCCGGCCAGGAAGCCCGGCGCCCGCCGCCACGCACCTGCCGACGCCGTCGCGAAGTCCTGTACGCAGCGCCGAAGAAGCCGCGCGGTGTGTGACGACGCAGCGATCCGCCCACCGGGGCACCGACCCGAACCGGCCCGCGGACCGGCGCGGCACCCGGCTCCCCGGCGGCCACGGCATCACCGGCCACGGCACCACCACCAGCGCCCCGCCCGGCACTCACCCCCACTCAGCCCTGGGAGAACCCGCCTGCGCCCGGCGCACCCCGTACGGCAGCATGGACGCATGTCCGTACTGACGCGCGACGAAGCGCAGACCCGAGCCCAGTTCCTCGACGTACACCGGTACACGATCGACCTCGATCTGACCGGAGGGGAGGAGACCTTCGACTCCCGTACCGTCATCCAGTTCACCGCGGCCGAGGCCGGTGACACGTTCGTCGAGCTCAAGCCCGCCACCCTGCGCTCGATCAGCCTCGACGGACAGCCCCTCGACCCCGCCCACCTCGTCGAGAACCGCTTCCCGCTCACCGCACTCACCGCCGGCACGCACGAACTGCGCATCGACGCCGCCATGCGCTACTCCCGCACCGGCGAAGGCATGCACCGCTTCACCGACCCCACCGACAACGAAACGTACGTCTACACCCAACTGTTCATGGAAGACGTGCAACGCGTCTTCGCCGCGTTCGACCAGCCCGACCTCAAGTCCGTCTTCGAACTCACCCTCACCGCCCCCGAAGGCTGGACCGTGCTCGGCAACGGCATCGCCGAGCACCAGGGCGACGGCCGGTGGACCCTGGCAGCCACCCCGCTGATCTCCACCTACCTCGTCGCCGTCGCCGCAGGCCCCTGGCACTCCGTGACCACCGAGCACGCCGGACTGCCCTTCGGCATCCACTGCCGCCGCTCACTGGCCCCCCACCTCGACGCGGACGCCGACGAGATCCTCGACATCACCCGCGCCTGCTTCGACCGCTTCCACGAGAAGTTCGACGAGCCCTACCCCTTCGACTCCTACGACCAGGCCTTCGTCCCCGAGTTCAACGCCGGCGCCATGGAGAACCCCGGACTCGTCACCTTCCGCGACGAATTCGTCTACCGCTCCGCCGTCACCGACACCGAGCGCCAGACCCGAGGCATGGTCATCGCCCACGAAATGGCCCACATGTGGTTCGGCGACCTCGTCACCCTCGCCTGGTGGGACGACATCTGGCTCAACGAGTCCTTCGCCGAGTACATGGGCTACCAGACCCTCGCCGAAGCCACCCGCTTCACCGACACCTGGGTCGACTTCGGCGTCGCCCGCAAGGGCTGGGGATACGACGCCGACCAGCGCCCCTCCACCCACCCCGTCGCCCCCGACCCGGCCGCCGTCCCCGACACCGCGTCCGCGATGCTCAACTTCGACGGCATCTCCTACGCCAAGGGCGCATCCGCCCTGCGCCAACTCGTCGCCTGGCTCGGCGAGAAAGACTTCCTGGCCGGCATCAACGCCCACTTCGCCCGCCACAAGTTCGCCAACGCCACCCTCGCCGACTTCATCGACAACCTCGCATCGGCCACCGACCGCGACGTCCACGCCTGGGCCGACACCTGGCTGCGCACCACCGGAGTCGACACCCTCACCCCCCACGTCGACGAGTCCGACGGCACCTGGTCCCTCACCGTCGACCACGACGGCAGCCGCCCCCACCGCATCGCCGTGGGCGCCTACGACCACGCCCCCGACACCCACACCGGCCCCGACCGCCTCGTCCTGCGCGACCGGTTCGAGATCGACATCCCCCAGAACGGCACGGCCAAGGCCCTGCCCGGCCGACGCCCCGCCCTCGTCGTCCTCAACGACGGCGACCTCAGCTACGCCAAGGTCCGCCTCGACGCCAAGTCCTGGGACACCGTCGTACGCGACCTGTCCGGCATCCCCGACGCACTGACCCGCGCCGTCATCTGGAACACCGCCCGCGACATGGTCCGCGACGGCGAACTCGCCCCCACCACCTACCTCGAAACGGCCCGCGCACACCTCCCGCACGAAACCGACCTCGCCCTCGCCCAAGGCGTACTCGCCTTCGCCGACACCCACATCGCCGGCCGCTATCTCGCCCCCGAAGACCGCCCCGCCGCCCTCGCCACCCTCACCGCCCTGTGCCGCGACGTCATCCGCCGCACCGAGGACGGCCACAACCCCGGCCTGCGCCTCGTCGCCGTACGCCACCTCATCGACGCCGCCACCCAGCCCGACACCATCCAGGACTGGCTCACCACCGGCACCGTCCCCGGCGGACCCGAACTCGACCCCGAACTGCGCTGGCGCATCCTCACCCGCCTCGCCGTCCTCGGCGCCACCGACGAAACCGCCATCGCCGCCGAACTCGAACAAGACCCCAGCGCCACCGGACAGGAAGGCGCCGCCCGCTGCCGGGCCGCCCTCCCCACCCCCGACGCCAAGGCCGCCGCCTGGCACGCACTGTTCAACGACGACAGCCTCTCCAACTACCTCTTCACCGCCACCGCCCAAGGCTTCTGGCAGCCCGAACAGGCCGACCTCGTACGGGACTACGTGCCCCGCTACTACCCCGAAGCGACCCGGCTCGCCACCCGCCGCGGCCCCGCCATCGCCGAAGCCGCCGGCCGGTACGCCTTCCCCGCCTACGCCGTCGACGCCGACAACCTCCACCTCGGCGAACAGGCACTGAACGACAAGACCCTCATCCCGGCCCTGCGCCGCAAGCTCATCGACCAGATCGACGACCTGCGCCGAGCCCTCGCCGTACGCGACGCCCACTGACCGTTCCTAACCAGTGTGCATGAGTGGGTCCTGGACCCACTGTTGCGTACTGGGCGCATCCCGAACGGTTTTGGATGCACTGGGTTCCCGCTTTCGCTTCCCGCGCGGCGACGGCCCTCCAGGGGGCCGGTCCGTTGAGGGTGGGCGGGTTCCCTCACGCCCCCGGTCACCTCGTTCGGCCTGGGCGGTCCGATGCCCCGCACGATCGCTCTGGTCGTGTGGGGGCGGTGCCGTCCTTCGCCGGACCGGGTGTCCGAGGGCGCGTCGTCCGATCGCGATGCCGGCGGCATCGTGACGGGACATCTTTCGCTTGGGGGTGGCCAGTGGTTTCTGCCAGTGCTGGGCACCCCACAGGGAGGTGTAGGCGGGGTCGACCGCGACAATGCTCAGGCCCTGTTCGGCGGCCATGGAGACGAGCCGGGCCTTGAGCTTTCCGGTCGGGATGCCGGAGATCAGCTGCCTGAACCGTTTTCGGCGGCCGTGTTTCTCGCGGGTCTTCTCGGTGGTGAAGTCGAGGTCCTCGATGCCGATCGCGGCGACACCGACTCGATTGGCCCAGTTGATCAGCCGGGTCAGCGCGTGGCGGATCTGGGCGTCGCGGTGACTGGCGGTCCCGGAGAGGTCGTAGGGGAAGCGGTGCGGGTCGCCGATGGGGTTGCCGTGCCGGTCGAGGTGGTAGGCGGCGAAGTGGTCGGCGTTGGTGTCGACGCCGACCATGCCCCGGGCACGGGCGGTCTCCAGCGGGATGGTCTGCACGACGGGGCGTTGCCAGGACGCGGTGAGGTACCAGCGGCCGCGCTCCGTGTCGAGGTGGATGCGGTAGGCGACGGCCCGGTTCGCGGCGATGCGATCGGCCCACTCCGCGCCCCGGTGCGCGAACGCGACCGTGGCGTGGAGTGTGTAGCGGCCGTGCCCGGTGTTGGCCAGGTGCGCGAGCGGGGCAGGCAGTCTGATGCTGACTTCGCCGTCCGGGGTGACGCGGATCGTCTCGTTCCCGAACCTCTTTCCCGACTCACCGTCGGCGGCGATGAACCAGCGCTCCGCCTCCCAGCGTTCCCGCCACTGGCCTTCGGTCAGCTGGGCTTTGGTGAGGTGGTGGCGGGTATTGAGGAGGCGCTTGCCGCCCCGCACCACCCGCACCCGTCCGGCCTGCCAGTCGGCAGCAACGGCCGCGTGCCGCGCCTCCAGCACCGCGAGACGGCGGGACTTGTGGAACCACTCACTCCGGGAGCGGTAGCCGCCCGCAGCGTGTTTGGTTCCTCGCTCACCGACCGGGAGGGACAGGCGGTGCCGCAGCGTCTTGATCCCGGCTGCCAGATTCCGGATGTGTGCTGCCTGGCCACGGCGTGCGAGCGCCCATTGATCGTGCGTGGCCTTGGTGATCGCACCCGCGATCCGCGACGACGACAGCGGCGTCAGGTCCCGCTTACGCGACGCCCAGGTGTCCGCGCTGTGCCCCGGACCATCCACGCAGCGAGCCTTGAGATCACGGGAAGCGAGCGCACCCTGATGCTCACCGACCGAGCGCAGGACTTCCTCGTCGTGCGGCGTGAGGTGTTTGAGACGGTCCCGGATCGCCACCCCAGCAGGCCCCGGCACCACGAAGGACGCCGTCAACTCCCTCAGCCCACCCACCACACCACCCCCTCCCACGAGGCCGGACACCTGCCACCCAGCCCAACGAGCAGCAGCCGCCAAGGTCACCCATTCGGCCCCAGAACCCCCGTTCCCCCCACGAACCCGCCGACAGGACCCACTCCCGCTCACCACAACTCACTTCAGTGCAGCAAACCGGCAGCAGCTCGCAACCTCCAGGGCCGACACCACCCGTGCCCGGCGCCACTCCCACCACACAGGGAGGCGCCGGGCACACCCATATCCGACGCCACACCCATACCACCGAAACCCCCGACAACGACCCTTCACTCCTACACCCGTCCCCCTTTCGAGTTCAGATCACCGAGCTCTTCGGCCACGCCCCCGAAAACCCGGACAAGCTGGCATGTCCACCCATGCGCACCCGAAGGGCCCCACCACCATGCCCACCCCACCCCTCGCCGGATCAACCACCGGCCCCGCCGCCCTGCGCCCCCTCATCGACACCGTCCTCACCGCACTCCACGACGGCGCCCACCGACGCGACGGCCCCCTCCCAGCAGGCGGACCCGACACCGTCACCCCCAAAATGCGCACCGCCACCCACCCCGTCATCCCCGACCACGGCACCGGCCCCCACGACGCACTGCACACCCTCGTCAGCGCCCTCGCCGAAGGCGCCGCAGACCCCGCACACCCGCTCTGCGCCGCCCACCTCCACACCCCGCCCCTCGCCCTCGCCGCCGCCGCGGACCTCGCCGCCTCCGCCCTCAACCCCTCCATGGACTCCTGGGACCAAGCCCCCGCAGCCTCCACCCTCGAAGCCGACATCACCGCCGCACTCGCCACCGAGATCTACCCCCACCACCCCTCACCCGACGCACTCCTCACCACCGGCGGCACCGAAGCCAACCAACTCGCCCTACTCCTCGCCCGCGAACGCAACGGCCCCGTACAGACCATCTGCGCCGCCAACGCCCACCACAGCATCACCCGCGCCGCCTGGCTCCTCGGACTCCCCGAACCCGTCGTCATCCCCGCACCCACAGGCGTCATGGACCCCACCGCACTCGACGAAGCCCTCACCCGGCTCCACAGCCCCCACCGAGCCCTCTTCGTAACAGCCACCGCAGGCACCACCGACACCGGCCGGATCGACCCACTCGCCGACATCGCCGACCTCTGCACCACCCACGGCGCCGAACTCCACATCGACGCCGCCTACGGCGGCCCCCTCCTCTTCAGCCCCACCCACCGAGGCAAGATCCACGGCCTCGACCGCGCCCACAGCGTCACCCTCGACCTGCACAAACTC
This sequence comes from Streptomyces sp. NPDC002785, assembly GCF_040295565.1. NCBI lineage: Bacteria > Bacillati > Actinomycetota > Actinomycetes > Kitasatosporales > Streptomycetaceae > Streptomyces > Streptomyces sp. NPDC002785. The sequence goes on from NZ_JBEOVN010000010.1 coordinate 56,919, forward strand.
GGCTGGCAACCCGCACCCGCAAGCATCCTCGCCGTCCCCGACCGCACCCACCTCGACGCACTCCACCACCGCGCCCCCTACCTCAACCCCGACGACGACACCCAGGCCGGCCTCCCCGACCTCCTCGGCCGCTCCCTGCGCACCACCCGCCGCCCCGACGCCCTCAAGATCGCCGTCACCCTCAAAGCCCTCGGCCGCACCGGACTCGCCGACCTCATCGACCACACCATCACCACCGCCCACCACCTCGCCGACCTCATCGCCAAAACCCCCACCCTCGACCTCTACGACCGCCCCACCATCAGCACCGTCCTCTTCCGCCCCACCGACGCCGACGACAACACCGTCGCCACCATCCGCCGCACCCTCCTCACCCGGGGCCACGCCGTACTCGGCCGCGCCCACACAGACAACCGCCTCTGGCTCAAAGCCACCCTCCTCAACCCCCACACCACCCCCGACAACCTCCGCACACTCCTCGACCTCGTCACCCACCTCGCCAACGACCTCGCGAAAGGCAACACCCCCCGATGACCGACCTGCCCACCCCCGAGACCGACCAGCCACACGACCTCGTCGGCATCGGCATCGGCCCCTTCAACCTCTCCCTCGCCGCACTCGCCCACGGCATCCCCGGCAACCCCCACCCCCTCGCCACCGCCTTCTACGAACAGCGACCCGCCTTCCACTGGCACCCAGGCCTCCTCATCGACGGAGCCAGCCTCCAAGTCCCCTTCCTCGCCGACCTCGTCACCCTCGCCGACCCCGCCAGCCCCTGGACCTTCCTCAACTACCTGCGCAGCCGCGACCGGCTCTTCCCCTTCTACTTCGCCGAGCGCTTCCACATCCAGCGCGCCGAATACGACGCCTACTGCCGCTGGGTAAGCGACCAACTCCCCGGCCTCCACTTCAGCCACCAGGTCGACGCCGTCCGCTGGAACAACGAACGAAGCCTCTTCGAAGTCGACTTCACCCAACTCGACACCGACGGCGAAGCCGAAGCACTCGGCCGCGCATACACCCGCCACATCGCCCTCGGCATCGGCACCGAGCCCTACATCCCCGACCCCCTCAAACCCCTCGCCGAAGCCGAAACCATCCCCGTCATCCACTCCGCCGACTACCTCCACCACCGGAAAACACTCCTCGACGCCGAACACATCACCGTCATCGGATCCGGACAATCCGGCGCCGAAATCTTCCTCGACCTCCTCCGCGCCCGCCCCACAGGCCACGAAAAACTCCACTGGATCGCCCGCACCCAGGCCTTCGCACCCATGGAGTACTCCAAACTCGGCCTGGAACACTTCACCCCCGACTACAGCCGCTACTTCCACGCCCTGCCCGAATCAGTACGCGACGAACTCGTCCCCCACCAATGGCAGCTCCACAAAGGCATCGACGCCGACACCATCGCCGCCATCCACGACGAGCTCTACCGCCGCACCCTCCACGGCGGCTGGCCCGACACCACCCTCACCCCCGGAGTCTCCGTACGCACCGCACGACGCGTCGCCAACACCCGCGTCGAACTCCACCTCGAACACACCCAGCAGAACACCCGCACCCGCCTCACCACCGACGCCGTCGTCCTCGCCACCGGCTACCGCGAACGCTCCCTCGACCGCATCCTCACCGGCCTCGACCCCCACATGCGCCGCGACAACTCCGCACGACCCCACATCGACGACCGATTCCGCCTCGCCCTCGACCCCACCGTCACCGGCAACGTCTACGTACAGAACGCCGAACGCCACACCCACGGCGTCGGCGCCCCCGACCTCGGACTCGCCGCCTGGCGCAGCGCCACCATCCTCAACAACCTCACCGGCACCAACACCTACCCCCTCCCCGAACGCACCGCCTTCACCACCTTCGGCCTCACCCCCCAAAGCCCACCCATCCCCACCCAGAACCCCGGCCTCATCCCCCTCACCCAGCGCAACTGACACCCACACACACAGACAGAAAACGGCCGCCCCCTCCGAAAGGAAGAGGACGGCCGCCGACCCACACCAGCACACCCCAGAGACAACCGCCTAGAACACCGGCACACCGTCCCGCGTCAGACGCCAGTCCACCGAAGCGAACAGCGCACCATCCACCGAACCCTTCGCCTGCACCCAGGAGATAATCGTGTTACGGATCTCCTCCGAGTTCGCCCACAACTGCTTCGCACCCGGCACATGCGGGAAGTTACCACCGCCGCTCGCCCGATAATTGTTCACCGCCAGCACGAACTGCGCCGCCCCATCAATCGGCTTACCCTCGAACGAAAGATTCACGATCCGCGAACCACTCGGCCTCGCAATGTCGATGTCGTACGTCAGACCCGACACCGCGTCGTAGTTGTAGTCCGGAATGTTGTCCGCGTTCGTCAGCTTCGCCGTGTCCACCGGAGCACCCGCCGCAGTCTGCACGTAGTACCGCGCCGAGAACTCCAGATAATCCTTGATCTGCGCACCAGTCAGCAACCGCGCCTCAAGGGTGTTCTCGAACGGATACAGACCCGCCGCGTCCTTGATCGTCACATTCCCGGCCGGAATCTGCGCCGTACGCGAGAAACAGGACGCCTGCGAAAGCACAGGAAGCGCCGCGTACGCACCACCCGCCAACGCCGCCTTCACCGTCTCCGCCTGCACGACATTGATCAGATCAATGATCGGCTCATCCTTCCAGGCCGCCTCCGCCGTCGTCATCGCCGCCGTCGACGTGCCGATCACCTGATTGACGTACGCCACGACCTTCTCATGCTCATCCATCAACAGCTTCGTGATCTCCGGGTCCTCGGCCACGGTGTTGGAGTTCAACACCTGCGAACCCGCCTTCTCCACCACCCAACGGCCCTTCTCCCACACCAGATCGAAATCGAACAACGTCAACCGCTGCCCCCACTTCAACGGCTCGGAAAGCACCACCTTCTTCCCGGTCTGCTTGTTCTCCACGAAATACTCGGGAATCTCCAGATGCGCATGCCCGACCAGAATCGCATCAATACCCGGCACCTGCTCAGCCACCAGACCCGCCGCGTTCTCCACATACGGGATCTGATCACCGTACGAAGACGTACCACTGCTACCCGAGTGCGCCGACACAATCACGACATCCACACCCATGGAACGCAGCCGCGGCACAAACCTCGCCGCCTGCTCCTCCAGACCGGGGAACACCATCTTCCCACCGACATTCGCCTTGTCCCAGATCGCGATGCCCGGATTGGTCAGACCCAGAATCGCAACCCTCACATCCGGACCGTGCGGGGTACGCATCCTCTTGATGACATACGGCGCGAACGCCGGCCGCAACGTCTTCGCATCCAGCGCGTTCGCACCCAGCAGCGGAAAGTCGCACTGCTCCTCGAACTTCCGCAGCACCGGAATTCCATAGTTGAACTCGTGGTTGCCCAACGCCGCGGCGTCATAGCCGATCGCGTTCATCGCCTGCGCCATCGGATGCACCGGACCACGCTTCGCCGTGATCGGATCGACCTTGGCGTAGTAGTACGACAACTGGGTGCCCTGGATCGTGTCACCCGCATCGATCATCAGGGTGTTGTGACGGCCCTTCTCCCGGCGCACCTGGTCCACCAAGGTCGAGATCTTCGCCAGACCGACATCATTGTGGGCCTTGTCGTCGAACTCCCTGTCCGTGAAGTAGTCCCAGTTGAAGACGTTCCCGTGCAGATCGGTGGTGCCCATCACAGTGAACGAGTACCGCTTCGGCGGACGCCCGTGGCCCTGCCCATCACCTTGGGCAGCAGCAGGAACGGCAGAGCCACCCGCAATCGCCACACCGGCACCGGCAGCCGCCGATGTGCCCAGGAACGTCCTACGGTTCAGCGGCATTTCTTCTCCCACATCTCAGATCTCGCAGTACACAACGCGCGTAGATAATGACCCAGGAGCCACACCCGGCAACACCCCTCACGGGTTTCGATCTGATGACCACCCGCCGTCGCACCCCGATGCGAGAGTGGACACATGACCGACACCCCGCCGCCCTACGGCACCCCCGACCACCCCCGCGTCGCCGTCCGAGGCGAAGCCCGCCTCGAAGTCGACCCCGAGACCGCCCACATCGGCATCACCATCAGCGCCCGCGGAAAAGACCGCCGCGCCGCCCTCGAAGACCTCACCCGACGCAACAACCACGTCCTCGAACTCGCACGAACCTACGGACAAGCAGTCGAAAAACTCGAAACCGGCACACTCTCCATCACCCCCGAACTCACCCAACGCGGACGCGACGAAAAAATCCGCGCCTACCACGGCCGCGTCCACGTCACCGCCGTCCTCAACGACTTCACCGCACTGGGCGAATTCACCACCCGCATCGCCGACCTCGACATGACCCACGTCAACGGCCCCTGGTGGACCCTGCGCCCCGACTCACCCGCCCACGCGAACGCCCGCCGCCAAGCCGTACACGAAGCCGTCCAACGCGCCCGCGAATACGCCGACGCCCTCGGCACCCACCTCACCGCCCTGGTCGAACTCGCCGACCTCGGCGCGGAGAACGCCACCCCGGCCACAGCCATGCCCACCGCACCCGGCGGCGCCCGAAGCCGCGCGGCATACGGCGCCACAGCCCCGGAACCCGCACCGACCCTCGACCTCGAACCACAACGCCAGACGGTCTACGCCCAGGTCAACGCCCGCTTCACCATGTCACCGCCAAAACTATGAAGAGAATGCTCATCCGAGCACCCCGGCGCACAATTCAACACTTGTCAATAACCCTTCATCCAAAGGTTGTTGAGTAGTCACGCAGCGCCAAACGGATACCCGTAGGTAAGGTCTAGGGTCAAACCATGCGCCGAGCAAAAATCGTTTGCACCTTGGGTCCCGCCACCGACACATACGACCAGATCAAGGCCTTGGTCGAAGCGGGAATGGACATCGCCCGCCTCAACCTCAGCCACGGCACCTACGCCGAACACGAAGAGCGATACCACCACGTACGCAAGGCCTCCGACGAGAGCGGACGCAGCGTCGGCATCCTCGCCGACCTTCAAGGCCCGAAGATCCGCCTCGGACGCTTCCGCGAAGGCCCCGTACTCCTTGAACGCGGCGACGACTTCACCATCACCGTCGAACCCATGGAAGGCGACCGCCACACCTGCGGCACCACCTACGACGGCCTCGCCACCGACGTCACCACAGGCGAACGCATCCTCGTCGACGACGGCCGCGTCACCCTCGAAGTCACCGAAGTGGACGGCCCCCGCGTCCACACCACCGTCATCGAGGGCGGCATGGTCTCCGACCACAAGGGCCTCAACCTCCCCGGCGTCGCCGTCTCCGTACCCGCACTCTCCGAGAAGGACATCGAAGACCTCCGCTGGGCCCTGCGCACCGGCGCCGACGTCATCGCCCTCTCCTTCGTACGCAGCGGACGCGACATCGAGGACGTCCACCGCATCATGGACGAGGAAGGCCGCCGCCTCCCCGTCATCGCCAAGGTCGAGAAGCCCCAGGCCGTCGAGAACATCGACGGCATCGTCGCCGCCTTCGACGGCATCATGGTCGCCCGCGGCGACCTCGGCGTCGAAATGCCCCTGGAGCAGGTACCGATCGTCCAGAAGCGCGCGATCAAACTCGCCAAACGCAACGCCAAGCCGGTCATCGTCGCCACCCAGATGCTCGACTCGATGATCGACAACTCCCGCCCCACCCGCGCCGAAGCCTCCGACGTCGCCAACGCGGTCATCGATGGCACGGACGCGGTGATGCTCTCCGGCGAGACCAGCGTGGGCAAGTACCCCATCGAGACGGTCCGCACGATGTCCCGCATCGTCGAAGCCGCCGAGGAAGACATCCTCACCAAGGGCCTCCCGCCCCTGAGCGACTGCAACAAGCCCCGCACGCAGGGCGGCGCGGTGGCCCGCGCGGCAGCCGAGATGGGTGACTTCCTGGGCGCCAAGTTCCTGGTCGCCTTCACCCAGAGCGGCGACACGGTCAGGCGCCTCTCCCGCTACCGCTCACCCATCCCGCTCCTGGCCTTCACCCCGGCCCCGGCCACCCGCTCCCAGCTGAACCTGACTTGGGGCGTCGAGACCTTCCTCGGCCCGCACGTGGAATCGACGGACGCGATGGTGGCCCAGGTCGACGAGGAACTGCTGAAGATCGGCCGCTGCGAGAAGGGGGATGTCGTGATCATCACGGCCGGCTCCCCGCCGGGAGTCCCGGGTTCCACGAACCTGGTCCGGGTGCACCGCATCGGCGAGGGCGACAGCCCGAAGTAGGCCGGTCGTCAGTACTTCGGCCCGACGTGGGCGTCCATGAGCGCGACGGACGCCCGTCGGGCGACGGAGATGTTGTACTTCTTGCCCGCGCGTGTGCAGTGCGTCCACTCGATGCCGAGCTTGTCGAGGGTGTCGGTGTAGAGCTGCCGGATGTCGTCCGACTTGTTGGTGAAGAAGTACCGGGGGTACTCGTAGCGCTTCCGTTCGCCACCGACGAGGCGACTGGTCCAGTTGGTGATCCGGCACCCGTCGGAGTGGATGAGGCCGCGGATGAATTCCCACAGGTGTGTGTCGACGATCTTCTGCTGCCAGGGTTCGAGAGCGATCTTGCGGTCGTGCTTCTTGCCAGATCCGTGCTGAGGGAAGAGGCAGGGCCAGTGCTTGCTGTGGCACGTCACGTTCTGGCAGCCCTGGCGCTGGACCCGGAACACCTTGTTGCCAGGACGTACGGCCTGCATGGCTTCGGCGCAGGCGTCGATGAGCCCCGGCCAGGCATCGGCGCAGGCGATGCGGAGGAAGTACACGCCCCTTCTGGCGGAGCTGATGCAGCCGTCCCCGAGATAGAGGCCCAGCAAGTAGGCGTACGCGGCGGGGTCTTCAGGATCACTCGGCATGTCGCCGCACCGCGGACAGTCCGCAGCGCGGCTCCAGCCGAGGGGCTCTATTCGTGTCTGCCACGAGCGGATGGCGGCGCGCGAGATGCCGGTCTGCTTGCTTACGGAATTTTGGCTGAAGCCCTGGGCGATGAGTGCCAGAGCACGCTTGCGCGTATCAAGGTCGTACACGTAGCCGAGTCTGGCCGGACCGTGAAGCCGGGCCGCGGATTCCGCGAGGCGATCACACGATCAAGTGGAGTGTTCCCATTCCCTTGCGGCCTTGGAATCGAAGGAAAAGTACCCCGAGTCGGACTCGAACCGACACTGTATGGGTTTTGAATCCATTGTCTCTAACCAATTGGACTACCGGGGCTCGCTGAATCGTAGGTTTCCCTCGACCCGCTGAGCATCCACCTTACCGCAGCTAGGTAGGCTCTTGGCAGCAGTACCCCTGTCTTGAACAAGGAGCCCCCGTGACCGCCCCCGAGTCGCCCCAGCCCGCCGACGACGACAAGTCGCACGTTCCGCCGCTGACGACCCGCGTCGTCATCGCCGAGGACGAGGCGCTCATCCGTCTCGACCTCAAAGAGATGCTGGAGGAAGAGGGCTACGCGGTCGTCGGCGAGGCCGGTGACGGGCAGAAGGCCGTCGAGCTCGCCCGGGAGCACCGGCCGGACCTGGTCATCCTCGATGTGAAGATGCCGATCCTCGACGGGATCTCCGCCGCGGAGAAGATCGCTGAGGAGTCCATCGCGCCCGTCCTGATGCTCACGGCGTTCTCGCAGCGCGATCTTGTCGAGCGGGCCAGGGACGCCGGGGCGATGGCGTACCTCGTGAAGCCGTTCAGCAAGAGCGATGTGGTGCCGGCCATCGAGATGGCGGTGTCGCGGTTCGCGGAGCTGAAGGCGCTGGAGGGGGAGGTCGCCGACCTTGCGCAGCGGCTGGAGACGCGGAAGCTGGTGGATCGCGCGAAGAGCATCCTGCAGACGGATTACGGTCTGTCGGAGCCGGCCGCGTTCCGGTGGATCCAGAAGACGTCGATGGATCGTCGGCTGTCGATGCAGCAGCTTGCCGAGGCGTTGATCGAGGATGCCGAGGAGAAGAAGAGGGCGGCGAAGGACGGCGAGTAGCCGTCTGCGTGGATACGGATGAGGCCCGCACCCCGGATTGATCGGGGTGCGGGCCTCATCCGTGTGGAGGGGTGCGGGTCAGTCCTCGCCGAGGTACGCCTTGCGGACGGACTCGTCGTGGAGGAGGTCCGAGCCGGTGCCGGAGAGGACGATCTTGCCGACCTCCATGACGTGGCCGTGGTCGGCGAGGGAGAGTGCGGCCTGGGCGTTCTGCTCGACGAGCAGGATGGTGGTGCCCTGGGCCTTGAGTTCGACGATGGTCTCCATGATCTTCTGCATCATGATCGGGGAGAGGCCCATGGAGGGTTCGTCGAGCATCAGGAGCTTGGGCTGGCACATGAGGGCTCTGCCCATGGCGAGCATTTGCTGTTCGCCGCCCGAGAGGGTTCCGGCGGCCTGCTTCCGGCGTTCCCCGAGGATGGGGAAGAGGTCGTAGGCGCGCTGGATGTCCTTCTCGATGCCTGCCTTGTCGTTGCGGAGGTAGGCGCCGAGTTGGAGGTTCTCGGTGATCGTCAGCCGGGGGAAGATGTGGCGTCCCTCGGGGGAGTGGGCGAGGCCCAGGGAGACGATCTTGTGGGCCGGGATGTTGTTGAGTGGTTTGCCGTCGAAGAGGATGCTGCCGCCGACGGGCTTGAGGAGCCCGGAGAGGGTGCGCAGGGTGGTGGTCTTGCCTGCACCGTTGGTGCCGATGAGGGTGACGACCTGGCCGGCTTCGACGGTGAAGGAGATGCCTTTGACGGCTTCGATCTTGCCGTAGGCGACGCGGAGGTCCTCGACCTCTAGCAGTGCGGTCATCGGGTGTCCTCCTCCTCGGTGCTGGTGGTGCTGGTGGTGTCGGCCGCCTTGGTGGTGCCTGCTTCGGCGGCTTCGACCTCGGCGACTTCTTCGGCGCCGGGGGCGCCTTCGAAGGGGGTGCCGAGGTAGGCGGCGACGACGCGTTCGTCGCTCTGGACGATGTCGGAGGTGCCTTCGACGAGCTTCTCGCCCTGGACGAGGACGGCGACGCGGTCGCAGAGGTTGAAGATGAACCGCATGTCGTGCTCGATGACGAGGACGGCGATGCCCTGGTCACGGATGGCGAAGATGAGTTCTTCGGTGACGCGGGTTTCCTGCGGGTTCATGCCGGCGGTGGGCTCGTCGAGGAGGAGGAGTCCGGGGTCGCTGGCCAGTGCGCGGGCGATTTCCAGCTTGCGCTGGTCTCCGTAGGGGAGGTTGCGCGCGAGGTGGTCGGCCTTGTCCTGGAGGCCGATGAACTCCAGGAGTTCCATTGCTCGTTCGCGGCTGGCGTGTTCGGCCTTGGTGAAGCCGGGGAGTCGCAGGAGGGCGGACCAGAGGCCTTCCTTGGTCCTGGTGTGGCGTCCGACGAGGACGTTTTCCAGGACGGTCATGTTGGCGAAGAGCCGGATGTTCTGGAAGGTGCGGGCGATGCCTGCCTGGGTGACGAGGTGGGGCTTGGGCGGCAGGACGGTGCCCTTGTAGCTGACCTGGCCCTCGGTGGGGATGTACAGGCCGGTGAGGCAGTTGAAGAAGGTGGTTTTGCCGGCGCCGTTGGGGCCGATGAGGCCGACGATCTCGCCCGCGTTGACGGTGAGGTCGACGTTGCGTACGGCGGTGAGGCCGCCGAAGCGCATGGTGACGCCGCTTGCGTCGAGGACGGTGGTGGCGGTTTTCGTGGTGGTGGTCATGGTGGTCACGCCCCCGCCTTGGCGATGCCGGCGCCGGTCTCTTCGGACTGCCGTGGCTCCGGTACGTCGAGCTGGTCGGTCTCGTGGAATTCGAGCTGCTTCCTGCGGTCGGCGACCAGGCCTTCGGGGCGCAGGCGCATCAGGAGGATGAGTGCGACGCCGAAGAGGAAGAGCTGGTAGTCCTGCATGAACTGCAGCTTGGCCGGGATGAGGTAGAGCAGTGCGGCGCCGACGAGGGGTCCGCTGAGGGTTCCCATGCCGCCGAGGATGACGGCGGCGAGGAGGAATGCGGAGTTGGGCGGTACGGAGCCGGAGAACTGGTACTGCTCGGGTGTCACTGTGTAGTTGACGTGTGCCTGGACGGTTCCGGCGAGGCCGGCGAGGGTGGCGCCGAGGGCGAAGGCGAGCAGTTTGAGCCGGAAGGCGTTGATGCCCATGGCGGTGGCTGCGGTTTCGTCCTCGCGGATGGCGACCCAGGCGCGGCCGATGCGGGATTCTCCGGAGCGGCGGAAGACGAGGACGACGACGGCGGTGAAGACGAGCATCAGCAGGTAGTAGTTGGCGGACCTGCCGAGGTTGAAGCCGAGGATGTCGTGCTTGAGTCCGAAGTCGAATCCGAAGAATTTGAGGTCGGGGATGCTCGGGATGCCTTGGGAGCCGTTGGTGAGGTCGGGTCCGCTGTTGCCGTTGAGGTTGTTCACGGTGAGGCGGAAGATTTCACCGAAGCCGAGGGTGACGATGGCCAGGTAGTCGCCGCGCAGTCGCAGTGTGGGGGCGCCGATGAGGACGCCGAAGATGAGCGAGGCGCCGGCGCCGGTGAGGACGGCGGCCCAGAAGGGGAATTCGACGCCGATGGCCGACATGGTGGAGCCGGAGACCAGGGCGGCGGCGTAGGCGCCGACGCCGAGGAAGGCGACGTATCCGAGGTCGAGGAGTCCGGCGAGGCCGACGACGACGTTGAGGCCGAGTGCCACGGTTGCGAAGATGAGGATGTTGGCGCCGATGAGCGCGTATTCCTCCTTCTGCTGTGTGAACGGGAAGCAGACGGCTGCGACGAAGGCGGCGGCGAGGGTGATCTGGCGGTGCTTGGTGGTGAGTGTGGTGAGGCGGGAGACGAGTCCGGCGCGGTGGAGCGCGGTGAAGGCGAAGCCGACGGTGATGAGGAAGCCGATGAAGAGTTCGGCGTAGTCGGTGTCGATTCCGTAGGCGAAGATGTAGAGGCCGATGCCGAAGGCTATGGCGATGGTGAGGATTTCGGCCCAGGCGGGGAGGGCTTTGGCGCGGCGGGCCGGTGGGGCGCTGAGGCTGTTGCGGAAGCGCTGCCAGGCGGTGGTTGCCGTTTTGGTGCTGGGGATGGGCTGGTCGCCGGGGAGTCCGAGTGCGGCGATGGCGGCGATGAGTGCGCCGATGCCGCTGACCCAGGCGCCGGGTTCCAGGTTGACGATGCCGCCGAGGTCGTACGCGATGGCGCCGATGGTGTAGCCGGTGGTGCCGAGGGTGCCGAGTGCCAGGAGGCGGACGGGGCTGTTGGTGCCGCCGGGGGTGAGTGAGCCGAGGCCCAGGATGCCGTACCCGGACAGCGTGAAGAGCAGGGTGAGTGCGGCGCTGATGAGGGTGAGGACCTGGAGGCCGCCGGGGTAGCCGGTGACGGTGAGGTCGCCGGGGAATTCGCTGGTCCAGGTCCAGGCGAGGAAGGTGCCGGCGAGTGCGACGGCTGCGCCGGTGAGGGTGCCGATGCGGGCCGCGGCTGTGGGGATCGCGAGGAGGGGGGCGGCTGCGGGCGTGGTGGTGTGGTTGGTGGTCATGCGTATCACGCCCGATCCGCGACGCGTTCGCCGAGCAGGCCCTGGGGGCGGAGCAGGAGGACGATGATGAGGAGGACGAAGGCCCATACGTCCTTCCAGGCGCCGCCGCCGAAGAGTTCCATGCCGGGGACGTTGCTCATGTAGCCGGTGGCGAGGGATTCGGCGATGCCGAGTACGACGCCGCCGAGCATGGCGCCGTAGATGTTGCCGATGCCGCCGAGTACGGCTGCGGTGAAGGCTTTGAGGCCCATGATGAAGCCCATTTTGAAGCCGATCTGGCCGTTTTTGAGCCCGTAGGCGACGGCGGCGACGGCGGCGAACGCGGCACCGATGGCGAAGGCCATGACGATGATGCGGTCGGTGTTGATGCCCATGAGCTTTGCGGTGTCGGGGTCCTGGCTGGTGGCCTGCATGCCGCGGCCGGAGCGGGTTTTGGAGACGAAGAGCCCGAGGGCGAGCATGCAGATGGGGGCTGTGATGAGGACGAAGAGGTCACCGCGTTGGATGTGGGCGCCGAAGATGTCGATTGCTTCGCCCTTGAACTGGGGGAAGGAGCGGTCCTTCTTGGCGTCGGGGTACCACTTCCAGATGGCCTGCTGGAGTGCGAGGGAGAGTCCGATCGCGGTGATCAGCGGGGCCAGTCGTGGGGCGGTGCGCAGGGGCCGGTAGGCGAAGCGTTCGGCGGCTGCGCTGACGGTGACGGAGCATATGACGCCGCCGATGATCATGAGTGGGATGATCGCGAGGAGGGAGACGCCGGCCGGCATCCAGAGGTACACGGTGAGAGCTCCGAAGCCTCCGATCATGAAGATCTCGCCGTGGGCGAAGTTGATGAGCTGGATGATTCCGTAGACCATCGTGTAGCCGATCGCGATGAGACCGTACATCGCGCCGAGGATGAGTCCATTGGCCAGCTGTTGCGGCAGTTCGTTCACCGCAGGGCCTCCGTGGAGTGGTTCGGATATGGCACCGCGCGGGAGTGCTGGTAGCGCTCCCGCGCGGTCTGGTGTCAGTCAGTGCGTTGCCCGGGAGGGCCCTGTTGGGGTCAGGGCTTGTAGGCCTCGCTGAGCTTGGAGGTCCACTTGCCGCTGTCGACCTGGTAGGCGGTCATCATGGTGTTGGTGGTGTCGCCGTATTCGTCGAAGGAGACGGGGCCGGTGACGCCTTCGAACTTGACCTTGGCCATGGCCGCGAGGACCTTGGCGCGGGCGTCGTCGCCGCTGGGGAGCTTGCCGCCGTTCTCGGCGACGGCGATCTTGACGGCCTCGATGATCGACCAGGTGGCGTCGTAGGTGCCGCCGCCGTAGGCCTCGTAGGCGTCCTTGTATCCGGCGGCCTTGTAGTCCGCGATGAACTTCTTGGCGGAGTCGAGTTCCTCGACGGGCTTGCCGACGGAGGTGGCGATGTCGCCCTGGGCCTTCTTGTTGAGCTTGATGAAGTCGGCGCTGTACATGCCGTCGCCGCCCATGAGGGGGATCTGGACGCTGTCCTTGAGCTGCTGGCTCAGGGGTGCGCCGGCGGGGTATTCGCCGCCGTAGTAGACGGCCTTGGCGCCGGACTTCTTGACCTTGGTGACTACGGCGTTGAAGTCGCGGTCGTCGGGGTTGACGTGGTCGGTGCCGACGATCTTGCCGCCGAGTTTGGTGAAGGTCGCCTTGAAGGAGGCGGCGAGGCCGGCGCCGTACGGCTTCTGGTCGTCGATGAGGTAGACCTGCTTGACCTTCGCGTTGTTGAAGAGGTATTTCGCTGCGAAGGCGCCCTGGATCTGGTCCGTGGTGGCGGTGCGGAAGTAGGTCTTGTAGGGGCGCTGCTTGTCGTCGGTCTTCCAGTTCTCGCCCTGGGTGAGCTCGGTGCCCGTGTTGGCGGGGGAGACCTGGGTGAGGCCGGCGTCGTTGAGCGGCTTCTGCATCGACTGGGAGACGCCGGAGTTCAGGGGGCCGACGACGCCGACGACGGTGTCGTCGTCGATGAACTTCTGGGCGTTCTGCTGGCCGACGGAGGGCTGTGCCTGGTCGTCGAGCGGCTTGACCTCGAACTTGATGCCGGGGACGGTGTTTTCCTTGTTCGCCATCTTGGCGGCGAGGTCGGCGGAGTTCTTGATGCCGAGGCCGAGGGCGGACAGGTCGCCGGTGATGGGCGAGTCGACGCCGATGACGACGGTCTGGGTGTCGCCGTTGCCGCCCTTCTTGTTGTCGTCGCGCGACCCGCAGGCGGTGAGTGTCAGTGCTCCTGTGGTGAGCACTGTGGTGAGGATGAGCAAAGAACGGTGTCGCACGAAAGGTCCTTTCCCTGGCGCGGCCTCCTCTGCTTGAGGTGCCGTGTCGTTCGCCGGGCCGTACTGGTTGGTACAGGGCCGTGCTGCAGACGCGCCCGGCGGCGCGGTGACTGGCGGTGACTCTAGGCGCAGGTGTGGGGGTCCGGGATGGGTCCGCCGCAGGATGTGACTGTCTTGTTATGCCCTTGAGCAAGGCTTGAGGTGGCTGTGCGGACATGTACGGTTTTTTTTACCGGCCGGTGAAGTGACCGCATGGTGAGAACACGCAGCTCCGCTAAGGGGCTTGAGCGGATCTTGCTGCTGTCGCGCGGCGAGAGCCTCATGAGGGTGCGACGAGCCGCTCGGTGTCTGCGGGGCCGGGTTCGGAGTGCTGCGCGGAGTCGTTGGCGCACTGCACTTTTGTTACGCAGTGTCACATCGGAGTTGATGTGGTCGACGCGGTGTTGTGTGCGCGGAGTGTGTGCGGGGTGTGTTCGGGGCGTCGAGTTGGCCACACAACGGACCGTGGAATCAAGGGTGTTGGCCGGTTTATTTGCTCAATGATGCCTGGTGCGTGGGTGGTTGTGGGTGGGAATGACGCTGCCCGGCCGGATCGTGGTCCGGCCGGGCAGCGGTGTCGGGGGTGTCGTGCGGTGTGTTTCGGCCGGTCAGGCGGCGCTGGGCTGGGGTGCGTCGCGGAGCATGCAGGTGAGGCGGGCGGTGCAGACCCGCTTGTCGTGCTCGTCGGAGATGACGATCTCGTACGTGGCGGTGGAGCGGCCGCGGTGTACGGGGGTGGCGACGCCCGTGACGATTCCGCTCCGTACCCCTCGGTGATGGGTGCAGTTGAGGTCGACGCCGACGGCGAGCTTGGTGACGCCGCCGTGGAGCATGGAGCCGACCGAGCCGAGGGTCTCGGCGAGGACGGCGGAGGCGCCGCCGTGGAGCAGTCCGTACGGCTGGGTGTTGCCCTCGACGGGCATGGTGCCGACGACGCGGTCCGCGGAGGCTTCGACGATGGTGACGCCCATCCGCTCGCCGAGGTGGCCGGCGGAGAAGAGTGCGGGCAGGTCGACGCCGAGTACGGCGTATTCGTCGATGATCTCCTGGGGGAACTTGGGTGCGGTGTGCTCGCCCATGGGGTCCGGCTCCGATCGTCTGCGTGGTTCATAGTTTTGTTGCTGTGTGCATCGTTCTTATCAGACGACTGAGCGAACGCTTAGGGCGTGTGTCGAAAGTAGCGTCGTCCGCCCGCAGGGCGGGGTCGGGGGTGCCTGGCGCGTGCGATCGCAGGGCGGAGGGAGGAGAGCGCAGCGGGCAGCGGGCTGCGCCGACGACCGACAACGCGGCGAGGATGGGGTCTCCCCTGCTCGAGCGAAAGCCGAGAGCTTGGGGAAGTGCCAGGCACCCCCGGCCAGACGGGACTTTCGACACACGCCCTAGCGGGTTGTGGGTGCGGATTGCTCCTGGGCGGTCTGTCCCTGGATGTTCTCGAAGCGCACGACGACGGACTTGCTGGCGGGGGTGTTGCTGGTGTCGGCGGTGGAGTCGAGGGGGACCAGCACATTGGTCTCCGGGTAGTAGGCGGCGGCGCAGCCCCGGGCGGTCGGGTAGTGGACGATGCGGAAGCCGGGGGCGCGGCGCTCCACGCCGTCCTTCCATTCGCTGACGAGGTCGGTGTAGGCGCCGTCGGCCAGGCCGAGGGTGCGGGCGTCGTCGGGGTTGACCAGGACGACGCGGCGGCCGCCCTTGATGCCGCGGTAGCGGTCGTCGAGGCCGTAGACCGTGGTGTTGTACTGGTCGTGCGAGCGCAGGGTCTGCAACAGCAGCCTGCCTTCGGGGAGTTCGGGGTACTCGACCGGCGCGGCGGTGAAGTTGGCCTTGCCGGTCGTGGTGGGGAAGCGGCGCTCGTCGCGCGGGGCGTGCGGGAGGGTGAAGCCGCCGGGGTGGGCGATGCGGGCGTTGAAGTTCTCGAAGCCGGGGACGACGCGGGAGATGCGGTCGCGGATCGTCGCGTAGTCCTTCTCGAACTCCTCCCAGGGGGTGGCGGATTCGGGTCCGAGGACGGCGCGGGCGAGGCGGGCGACGATGGCGGGCTCGGACAGCAGATGGGGGCTGGCCGGGGTGAGATTGCCGCGCGAGGCGTGGACCATGCTCATGGAGTCCTCGACGGTGACGAACTGCTTGCCGCTCGCCTGGACGTCCTTGTCGGTACGGCCCAGTGTCGGCAGGATCAGCGCGCGGGTGCCGGTGACGGCGTGCGAGCGGTTGACCTTGGTGGAGACGTGGACGGTGAGGCGGGCGCGGCGCATGGCGGCTTCGGTGACGTCCGTGTCGGGGGTGGCTGCGACGAAGTTGCCGCCCATGGCGAAGAAGACCTTGGCGTCGCCGTCGCGCAGGGCCTGGATGGAGCGGACGACGTCGTAGCCGTGGTGGCGTGGTGAGGTGATGGAGAATTCCTTGTCGAGGGCGTCGAGGAATTCGGGTGCGGGCCGTTCGAAGATGCCCATGGTGCGGTCACCCTGGACGTTGGAGTGGCCGCGGACGGGGCAGACTCCGGCGCCGGGACGGCCGATGTTGCCGCGCAGCAGAAGGAAGTTGACGACTTCGCGGATGGTCGGCACGGAGTGCTTGTGCTGGGTGAGGCCCATGGCCCAGCAGACGATGGTGCGCTTCGAGGCGAGGACCATCGCGAGGGCCTCTTCGATGGCGCCGCGGTCGAGGCCGGTGGCGGTGAGGGTCTGCTCCCAGTCGGCTTCGCGGGCCGCGGTCACGAACTCCTCGTAACCATGGGTGTGGTCCTGTACGAAGGTTTCGTCGACGGCGCCCTCGGTGTCCAGGATCATCTTGTTGAGGAGCCGGAAGAGGGCCTGGTCGCCGCCGATGCGGATCTGGAGGAAGAGGTCGTTGAGCGCGGCGCCCTTGATCATGCCGAGCGGGGTCTGCGGGTTCTTGAACCGCTCCAGACCGGCCTCGGGCAGCGGATTCACCGAAATGATCTTTGCGCCCGCGGACTTGGCCTTCTCCAGGGCGGAGAGCATCCGGGGGTGGTTCGTGCCGGGATTCTGCCCGGCGACGATGATCAGGTCCGCCTGGTGGAGGTCCTCCAGCGAGACGCTGCCCTTGCCGATGCCGATGGTTTCCGTCAGTGCCGAGCCGGAGGACTCGTGGCACATGTTGGAGCAGTCGGGGAGGTTGTTCGTGCCGAACTCGCGGGCGAACAGCTGGAGCAGGAACGCGGCCTCGTTGCTGGTGCGCCCCGAGGTGTAGAAGAGGGCCTCGTCGGGGGAGGTGAGCGCGCCCAGCTCCTCGGCGATGATGCCGAAGGCCCGCTCCCAGGTCACCGCCTCGTACCGCTCGGCGCCCTCGGGGAGGTACATCGGCTGGGTGATCCGTCCCTGCTGGCCCAGCCAGTACCCGCTGCGCGAGGCGAGGTCGGCGACCGGGTGCGCGGCGAAGAATTCGGGGGTGACGCGGCGCAGCGTCGCTTCCTCGGCGACGGCTTTGGCGCCGTTCTCGCAGAATTCGGCCGTGTGTCGTTTGTCGCCTTCGGGCCAGGCGCAGCCGGGGCAGTCGAAGCCGTTCTTCTGGTTGACCTTGAGGAGGGTCTGCGCGGTGCGTCGCACGCCCATCTGCTGCTGGGCGATGAGCAGGCTGTGGGCGACGGCCGGCAGTCCGGCGGCGGCGTGCTGTGCTGCCTCGACCCGCGGCGCATCCTGGACCGGGTCATCTGCGGGCGGCTTCGTGGCCATTTCGTGCTCCTCTTTGAGCCAACAGCGAACCTGCGCAGCGCGCTGTACGCATTGATGCGGTACGTGTTCCTGCGTCGATCCTGTCACGAGGCACCGACAGAGCGTTCGGCGAGCCGGGTCCGGTCGGGATTGTCAGTGGTCCGTGGCAGGATCGGGGGCGTGGCTGAGACGGCATCGAAGAAGACGGCAGACAACCGACCGCGCCTGCTCCTGATGGACGGGCACTCCCTGGCGTACCGGGCGTTCTTTGCGCTGCCTGCGGAGAATTTCACGACAGGGTCGGGGCAGCCGACGAACGCGGTGTACGGCTTCGCGTCGATGCTGGCGAACACGTTGCGTGACGAGGCGCCGACGCATTTCGCGGTGGCGTTCGACGTCTCCCGCAAGACCTGGCGCTCGGAGGAGTTCCCCGAGTACAAGGCGAACCGCTCGAAGACCCCGGACGAGTTCAGGGGCCAGGTCGAGCTGATCGGCGAGCTGCTCGACGCGATGCACGCCGACCGTTTCGCGGTCGACGGTTTCGAGGCGGACGATGTCATCGCCACGTTGGCCACGCAGGCCGAGGCGGCCGGCTTCGAGGTGCTGATCGTCACCGGTGACCGGGATTCGTTCCAGCTGATCACGGACGACGTCACCGTGCTGTACCCGACGAAGGGTGTCTCGGAGCTGACGCGCTTCACCCCGGCGAAGGTCGAGGAGAAGTACGGGCTCACGCCGCAGCAGTACCCGGACTTCGCGGCGCTGCGCGGTGACCCGTCGGACAATCTTCCGGGTATTCCCGGCGTCGGTGAGAAGACCGCAGCGAAGTGGATCAACCAGTTCGGTTCGTTCGACGAGCTGGTGGAGCGCGCCGATGAGGTCAAGGGCAAGGCCGGTCAGAATTTCCGGGACCACCTGGACGCGGTGCGGCTCAATCGCCGGCTGACCGAGATGGTCCGCGATGTGGAGCTGCCGAAGACCCCGCAGGACCTGGAGCGCGCACCGTACGACCGCACCGCGGTGACAGGGGTGCTGGACGTCCTGGAGATTCGTAACCCGAGCCTGCGCGAGCGGCTGCTGGCCGTCGACCCGGGCGCGGCCGAGGACGAGGCCCCGGCGCCTGCCGCGGGCGTCGAGCTGGACGGCGCGGTGCTGGGCGCGGGCGAGCTGGCGCCCTGGCTCGTCGAGCACGGCGAGCAGCCGCTCGGCGTCGCCACCGTCGACACCTGGGCGGTGGGCAGCGGCACGGTCACCGAGATCGCGCTCGCCGCGGCCGACGGGGCGGCGGCCTGGTTCGACCCTGCAGGGCTCGACGAGGGCGACGAGCACGCGTTCGCCGCCTGGATCGCCGATGCGCACCGGCCGAAGGTCATGCACAACGCGAAGAGTGTCATGCGGGTCTTCCCCGAGCATGGCTGGCGGGTCGATGGCGTCACGATGGACACCGCGCTGGCCGCCTATCTGGTCAAGCCCGGCCGCCGTTCCTTCGCGCTGGACGCGCTGGCGGTGGAGTATCTGGGCCGGGAACTGGCTCCCGCGGCGGCGTCCGACGGCCAGCTGGCCTTCGGCGCGGACGACCAGGCCGAGGCCGACGCCCTGATGACGCAAGCCCGCGCGGTCCTGGATCTGGGCGACGCGTTCACCGCCCGGCTGGCAGAGGTCGGCGCGGCCGAGCTGCTGCACGACATGGAGCTGCCGACGTCCGCTCTGCTGGCCCGTCTGGAGCGGCACGGCATCGCCGCCGACCGGGCCCATCTGGAAGGCATGGAGCAGCAGTTCGCCGGTGCGGTGCAGCAGGCGGTGAAGGAGGCGCACGCCGCGGTCGGCCGCGAGTTCAACCTCGGCTCGCCCAAGCAGCTCCAGGAAGTCCTCTTCGGTGAGCTGGGCCTGCCCAGGACGAAGAAGACGAAGACCGGGTACACGACGGACGCCGACGCCCTGGCCTGGCTCGCCGCACAGACCGAGCACGAGCTGCCGGTCATCATGCTGCGCCACCGCGAGCAGGCGAAGCTGCGGGTCACCGTCGAGGGCCTGATCAAGACGATCGCGGCGGACGGCCGTATCCACACCACGTTCAACCAGACGGTGGCGGCGACGGGTCGGCTCTCCTCCACCGATCCCAACCTGCAGAACATCCCGGTCCGTACGGACGAGGGCCGGGCCATCCGCCGGGGCTTCGTCGTCGGCGAGGGCTTCGAATCGCTGATGACGGCCGACTACAGCCAGATCGAACTGCGGGTGATGGCCCACCTCTCCGAGGACGCGGGTCTGATCGAGGCGTTCACCTCCGGCGAGGACCTGCACACCACCGTCGCCTCGCAGGTCTTCGGCGTCGGCAAGTCGGCCGTCGACCCGGAGATGCGCCGCAAGATCAAGGCCATGAGCTACGGACTCGCGTACGGGCTCTCCGCGTTCGGCCTCTCCCAGCAGCTGAACATCGAGGCGGGTGAGGCGCGCGGCCTGATGGACACCTACTTCGAGCGGTTCGGCGGAGTGCGTGACTATCTGCGCCGCGTGGTGGAGGAGGCCAGGGCCACCGGCTACACGGAGACGGTCTTCGGCCGCCGCCGCTACCTCCCCGACCTCAACAGCGACAACCGCCAGCGCCGCGAGATGGCTGAGCGGATGGCGCTCAACGCACCGATCCAGGGCACAGCGGCGGACATCGTCAAGGTCGCCATGCTCCATGTCGACCGGGCGCTGACCGAGGCG
This sequence comes from Streptomyces sp. NPDC002785, assembly GCF_040295565.1. NCBI lineage: Bacteria > Bacillati > Actinomycetota > Actinomycetes > Kitasatosporales > Streptomycetaceae > Streptomyces > Streptomyces sp. NPDC002785. The sequence continues at coordinate 77,076 of NZ_JBEOVN010000010.1, forward strand.
AAGCTGAAGTCCCGGATGCTGCTCCAGGTCCATGACGAAATCGTCCTGGAGATCGCCGAGGGCGAGCGGGCGCAGGTGGAGGAGATTCTCCGCCACGAGATGTCCACGGCCGTGCAGTTGCGCGCCCCGTTGGATGTCTCGGTGGGTGTCGGTACGGACTGGGAGTCCGCGGCGCACTGACGCGGCGGCGCGCCGGACGGGTCAGGGGGTTCAGGACACCCCTGGCGAATCAGGCCCGTCCGGCGACCGGGGGTGCGGACACGCGCGGTCGTCGCAGCCGCATCCACGCCCCGTACAGCACCAGGCCCACCGCCAGTCCCGCCCCGGCGCCGAAGCAGGCGGTCGGGATGATGTCGAGCGGGGTGTCGATGTGCTCGAAGTACGCATACCAGCGTGCGCACCGGTGCACGACACCGAGCAGTACGCAGACGCTCAGCAGCACCCCCGCCGACCACCGCCCCCGACGGCCCAGCGCCGGCACGGACGACGGGACCGGGCGCGCACCGGTCCGCCCCAGCCCCGAAGCCGTGAACCAGGCGAGCGCGGCCAGCGCCACCGCCGAACTGCCGTACTGCACCAACTGGAACACGGGAAGCCCACCGACGCTCCCGTCGAGCACCGGCACCAACCGCACACCCCACCGGTCGTGATGGGTGAAGGCGTCCCAGACGACATGGGTGGCGGACCCCATGACCGCCGACAGCACGAACCACCCACCGTCCCGGACACCCCACGCCCCCCGGCCGGATCCGTGCCGCTGCCCTCGCACGAACGCATGCACCCGCCCCTGCCAGGCCCTCGGCAGCAGCGCCACCAACGGTTCGCGCAGCAGCAGCCACAGCGCCACCACGGCCGCGGTGATCAGCACATCGACCGTGAACACGCCCCACACCGAGTGGGTGACCTGCCCGAACTCCATGGCACCCGGGATCGCGGTGTCCGCGTAGTACGTCATGTCGGGGGCGAACGAACCAGCGACGAGGGCAGAGGCGAGAAGCGGCCCGCGCGCCGTTCCGTTCCGCCGCATCCCTGGCAGCACGGCCGCGGCATGACTGAGTGTGAACGGCATGGCGGCAAGTATGCGCGAGCCGCCGTCGCCCGCCCGACGGCCGCCGTACGACTTGCGGTCCTGAACGTGAAAAACAGGTAAGAATCGGTCAGTGCGCGCTGTTGCGGCGGCACATGTTGCCGTAGGGTCGCCTGAGTCCTGGCGCTGGGGAGCGCGGACAGCCGTCGAAGGGGAGGGGCCAGAGGTATGGCAGCGCAATTCGGTCGCCGACTTCGCAAGGGGGCGACCACTACCGCTGTGGCCGCCGTTGCCGTGGCGGCGCTCTCCGCCTCAGGGGCCCCTGGCGCAACGCTGGTCACCGAGAGCGGCGATCAGCAGCCCGCAACGACACCTTCACCCGACGACAGCGCGGCCACGGGCAACTCGCCGTACTACACGGACCTGCCCCCGCTGAACACGCCCAACAAGCCGGGAACCACCTCCCATCTGCCCATCACCGGCACTGCGGAGTCCGGCATACCGGCTTCGATCCTGGCCGCGTACAAGAAGGCCGAACAGACCGTCGCCGGCAGCGACGCCGCCTGCCGGCTGCCGTGGCAGCTGCTCGCCGCGATCGGCAAGGTCGAGTCCGGCCAGGCACGCGGCGGCAGGGTCGACGCGAACGGCACCACGTTCTCCCCGATCCTCGGGCCGGTCCTCGACGGCCGGGGTTTCGCCATGATCAAGGACACCGACAACGGGGCGTACGACGGGGACTCGACGCACGACCGTGCCGTCGGCCCGATGCAATTCATCCCGTCCACCTGGGCGACCTGGGGCCAGGACGGCAACGGAGACGGCCGCAAGGACCCCAACAACATCTACGACGCGGCGCTCGCCGCCGGACGCTATCTGTGCGCCGGCTCCCGCGATCTGTCCATCGCCACGGATCTCGACCGGGCGGTCCTGAGCTACAACCACTCGGACGCCTACCTCCGTACGGTCCGCTCCTGGTTCGACTACTACAAGCGCGGCACCTACGAGATCCCCGACGGCACCGGCGTGGTCCCGCCGGGCCTCGGCGGCGGTACGGACCCGAGTCCGAACCCTGGCACCCCCGGCACCTCGCCGTCCCCGACCCCGCCCCGGAAGCCGAAGCCGCAGAAGCCGGGCGGCGGCACTCCGACCACTCCGAAGCCCACGCCGCCCAAGCCCACACCGCCCAAGCCCACGCCCCCCACGCCTCCCAAGCCCGCGCCGTCCCAGACCCTCGCAGGGGTGGAGAACGCCGGCACCGGCGCGCTCACCGCCACCGCGGGCGACGCCTTCGCCGAGCGGATCAAGGTGCGGGCCAGGAACAAGCTCGGCGGCCCGCTCGCCAAGGTGTCCGTGACCTTCACCGTCACGGGTGATACGGACGCCACCTTCGCAGGTGGGAAGAGCGCGGTCACCCTGGTCACCGGAGCCGACGGCACGGTCACCGCCCCCGCTCTGCAGGCGGGCGAGAAGACGGGGAAGTTCACGGTGCGGGCCGTCGCCACCGGCCGCTCGCTGCCCGCCGTCACCTACACCGCGACCGTCACCGCCCGACAGGCCGACGCGATCGCCAGGACCGACGACAAGGCACTGACCGCCGCGCCCGGCGCCGAGTTCGCCGACGCCGTCGAGGTCGAGGCCACCTACAAGGACGCGATCGCCGCAGGTGTCGCCGTCACCGCAACCATGATCACCGACGCCGCGGAGCCGGTCGAGAACGACAAGGGCCCGTACTTCAAGAACGCGGACGGCAAGACGGTCCGTACCCTCACGGACCTCAAGACCGACGCCGACGGCATCCTGAAGCTCCCGAAGATCTATGCCGACGACACCGCCGGCACGTACAAGCTGCGCCTCACCACCGAGGGCGGCGCCACGGTCGTCATCGAACTCAAGGTCGAGGCCCCGGCGGCCCCCGCCGCCTGACCCGTCAGGCCGCACGTCACAACAGCCCCTGCGCCACCACGTGGCGCAG